>DATLAF010000185.1:0-2714 GCA_035527635.1 Thermoplasmatota archaeon
CCGTTTAAGGCCTCACCATTCACCGTCGTAACTGGTCTGTACACGATTTCCTCAAGCATGTCCCCTTTATATGGTTACAATCTTGTGGAAAAAATGGAAACATTCCTTAGAGAAAAATGCACAAACACCAGCTTCCTGGACAAATACAAACTTTCCATCATCTACGGAAACGCGGACAACGATAATCTAACAAAAATCCATGAGAACGTCTATCTCTACCCTGGATTAGAAGAGACATAATACAATCCTTTCTTTTTAAGAATGATACTTCACCGTTTTGATATTTTAACAGAGAACATTTAAGTAAAAATCAGCACAGAACAAATACTAGGGTTATAGGAGACATAAAACCATGATGAAAAAACAGTATATAATGATTGGAATCGTGGGAGTAACAATAGCGGTGATCGTAGTCATCGCTGGAGCCACTGGCAGTTTCCAACCAAATACCTCAGCTGATGAAACAACTATTGAAACAAAGGCTCAAGAACAAGAATCACTTCAAACCATCCTGTCAAAAGCGGACGCCATCGGATCAATGTATTATGAAATCTATGGGACGATAACGATGTCTCAGTACGGATCACAAACCCTGACCATGAGAATATGGCAGGAAAAACCGTATCTCAAAGAAGAGATCACCAGCCAGATCGCGGGTATCACCAACACCATATCAGTGATTGTCCGTCCTGATGGAGCCTACGTCTATAACCCGGCACAAGGGAAATACGTCTTGACCACAGAGGTTCCCTCCTATGTGACCTCACTGCAATATTTAGATCCGAAAATGATCAAAGACCTTCTGAACAACCAGAGCATCACCGACTTTGAAACAGAAATCATCGACGGGAAAATGACGACGGTCATTGAATACGAGATGCCATTAATCGGCGAGACCCTCATGACGATAAAAATATGGATCTGGAACGAGAAAGGAGTCCCCCTGAAAGCATATATGACCATGACCATGGAAGAGATGACGATGACCATGGACTTCGTCTTTAGGAATTATTCCTTCTCAGACATCCCAGACAGCACCTTCAACGTCACCTAAGAAGAACACAAAACTGGATCCGATCTATCCTCTAATTTTTTTCCTCCTTTTCTCGTATATGATACTCTGCTGTGAACTTGTTTTTGACAGGGGAGAGACGAAAACGTAGTCATGCTCTTGCATCGTCATCTATGGCGATGCAGACAACCAAAACCTTACGAAAATCCATGACCAGGTGTACCTCTACCCCAGGATATGGGAGACGTAACTAGACCGTTATGAATTATCCTAGAAAACGGTGCAAGGAGCTTTCGGAATCGCTATTGTAATTTCTCTAAGAGGACAACAGAAACCATGGTCAACGCTTACCGAGGAAGAAATCAAGGTACGGAAACACGCACTCATTGTCGGGACCATTACGCTTATCATAGCAGTAATTGTTTTTTTAATGGTGTTACTGACTTGAAAATTCTGAAAAGGAATTCCTTCTATACAACCATCAAGCCGACCTAAAAAAAAAGTGAAAAAACCTTTGTACGTCCTCTGATAACGTCTCCTTTACTTAGATGATCTGCGGAATAATGATCACACCATCGATATTGTTTACGATCTTCGGATCCGTCACACTAATTTGAACAATGCTGCCTAAGACCTCAATCCTGTTAAGGGTAGTAGCGAGCACTTTTTTGAAAACCGCTGGGAACTGATCCCAGTCAGATGCATTGCTGACAAAACCCTGCGGAGGTAATTCTTTACGGAACGGGGGTGCATAGTACCCTGGTTGCGGCCAGACCATGTCATCCTTGAACCATTTGTACGAACTGGCATCGGTCACATGCACCGCGATCACATCAATCTCATCGCTCATGTAGTCCATGCCAAACTCGCCGATGAGATAATCCCGTGCCTGGATTGCTGATGCCAACGCATTAGCCCCTGACGGGGGATCTGGGGAATAATCACCGTCGATGTTACAAATCAAAGACGCTTTCCCATCAGTGATCAACAGCACCACATGCCTATTGGAGGATTTAAAAAAACTTGATGCAGTGACGGTATCGGACCCAAGCAGGAACCCACATGCAGTCGATGCTAACCCCGGCATCGTTGTTGTGGCGTTCAGCGTAGTCAAAACCGATGCGATGGTTTCATTGCTGATAACCGTGGGGGGTAACACCACCTTTGTACAGACTGAACCTGCGTTGCCACCGAATTCAACCACAGTCAACTCCCCGAGCCCATTACGCGGGAAGACAGAGGAGTTCCCCACCGCGGACACAAAGCCGTTCCGTATCAGATTTAAATCCTTCTTTTGAATCGATCCAGAACCATCAAGAAGGATTAAAAACTGTATACTCTCCGAGGAAACGACCTGTCCAACCAACGCAGTCACGTTCAAGAACGCAGACTCACCGGGCCGGATCGTATCAAGGTCCCTCCATATTGATGTGGAATTATCATACAATCCACTGGTCGCAGTGTAACTGGAAAACATCAATCCCAGCGGCAATTCAAATCGTATCATGACCCCTGTAACATTGATGTTGCCGTTATTCCGTACGATGATGGTAAACACAAGAGGGGAGCCAACCATCGGGAATTGCTGGTCAACCGTAATCTCAATACTGAGATCTGAGGAAGGCTCCACGGGAGCACACCCATACATGATCGATGAACTGGTATCCGTATTGATAATCATGATATCAATTAATTCAATATT
>DATLAF010000186.1:0-2459 GCA_035527635.1 Thermoplasmatota archaeon
AGCGATAGTAAATTTTAATTCTGGTGAGATTTCTCCAGAGCTTGACGCAAGGCCGGACATTGAGAAGTATGTCGGTGGTTGCCGTAAGATGGAGAACATGATTCCCGACTTGTTTGGCAATGCTACGAAACGACCTGGAACTGTGTTTAGAACAATTAGTAATGGCGATGGAACGTACAGGGATGGGCCGGTTACAGTAGTTATATACGATTATCCACAACTCCAAGACATATTAGAATCTTATGTTACAGATAGACTTGACAATATCTTCACGGATATAGTTGTAGTTGACCCACAGGGAACTACTCCAATAACAAATGAGACTGATTTGTTAAAAATAGGAGTTGATGTTGATTATCCTTTAGATGGTAGTTATTATTTAACGACTGATATAGTTGTATCTGATACAAAAACTGTTGCACTTATTGGAGATTCTTCAAATGAATTTTCTGGAATTTTTGATGGTAGAGGACATAAAATAACTTATACCCTTGATGATGGTGGGCAAGGAGGAGAGAACGGTTTATTTGCCGAAATAGAAGACGGGGCATTAATTCAAAATCTTCTCATTGACGCTAATATGACTATTGCAAATTCGTCTGGAATATTTGCAAGCGTAATACTCTCTTATGGTGGAGAAAATCCAGTCAATATAAAAAACGTTCATGTTACTGGAACGGTAAATGTTGTAAATACTTGGCCAAATGGAGACCCAGCAGGAAGAGAAAGTCCAACAGGAATAAGCGGCTTCGTTGGTGGTTTTATTGGGGACGTTGGTTCGGAAATAAACTTTATTGATTGTACTTCAAATGTAGACATTACTTTGGTTAGTTCTTCTGATGGTTTCCAAGAAACAGGTGGCTTTGCTGGTGATGGTAGCAATAATAGTGCTGCCAATGTTACTACGTTTACCAACTGTCATTATAGGGGTACGATTTCTAATACTGGTGCAGCCAATCAAATATATAACGAGCACGGTGGATTTGTTGGTAAAACTTTAGGCACTGATTTCGTTAATTGTAGTGCAAATGTTACAATCACTGATGATGGTGTAGATATAGGTGGATTTATTGGTATTGATGATGGTTTGAATACCTTTACAGAATGTTTTTCTCTCGGCAGTATTTCGGCCGCCAAAGCTGGAGGTGGGGTTGGTGGGTTTGTTGGACAATCTTATCCTGATAGCACTTATACAGATTGTTATACTAAATGCGATGTAACTTCTACTGGTTCGGGTACGGCTACAGGAGGATATGTTGGGTATGCCTACGGCACATTTACAAATTGTTATTGCATAGGAGCGGTAACAGAAGTTGCTGGTGGCGGCTTTGCCGAATCAGAATGGAATACGACAATGACCTCATGCTATTGGGACACAGAAACGTCAGGGCAAGCAACTTCTGCTGGAGATGCTGTTGGCAAAACAACTACCTTAATGAAAACACAGGCAACATATACAGATTGGGACTTTGATAATGTTTGGGTGATGCCTATATTATGAAAACAGCAATCGTAAACTTTAACGATATTAAAGAGTAACAGGATTATGGATTTTATTATGACAAATAGTACAAATTGGAATAACATCATACCAATTTTTCTTGGCATATCCCTTATGATGATGATATTCCCTTGCTCGATTAGTACAATTAGAACATTTAAGAGTAGAAGGGTGTGGAATCAGGCCTCTCTTGACCTTTCCCCTAACAGACGCAGATGCAATTTTCTTGGTTTTATTTTTTTCATAGGCCTTTCTGCTTTTGTAAAGTCCTTTATCGCTATGACAATATCTATTTGCTATTTCTTTTCCCGTTTTAGTTTGTCTGTATTTTCTAATATATACTTTTTGGTATTCTTTATTACAAGACTTGCACATCGTCTGAACACCGTCTTTTGTTCGTTTAGACTTGTGAAAATTAGAAAGTTCTTTAACTATTTTACATCTACAACATTGTTTTGTTTTCATTTGGTTTCCTTTCCTATATATCATATTTTGAATTTTCAGTATTATACCACACACCAAAAGGTTTGTCAATGACAAAATATGCAATAGTTTCGTTCAATGGCGGTGAGTATTCACCGAAGATTGACGCAAGGGCGGATACCGAGAAGTACGCCGGTGGATGCCGTAAGCTTGAAAACATGATACCGAGTGTATTTGGTGGTGCAGAGAAAAGGCCTGGCACAGAGTTTATAACTACAAAAGGTGCATTTAACGCAATACTGGCGGCGATAGTCGCACATAAAAATATAGTCTGCTGCTGGGAAAATACACCTGCGGTTACAGATTACAATACACTGTTATCACAGATAACCTGCCATGATAACGATGTAATGTGCCTTGAAAACAACATAGTGTCGGATGTGAATATATCGTTTCTTTCAAGGGCGGTATGTTATGAAAATAATATGGTATTTATCGAAGGCGAATCAGTTTATATTTAGGAGTAACAATGGCG
>DATLAF010000187.1:0-30363 GCA_035527635.1 Thermoplasmatota archaeon
CGTTCAAACTTTGGTTAGAAAACACAAAAAACGACTATTTTTTTTCATATGGGCTGATAATGAATCAAGACGCCGGATCCTACTTTTTTCACCTCAACAATTTTCAAAGGGATTTCCTCTCCAACTGTTATGCCTTCACCATCAGCAACCGTCGGTGTTTCCTTTCCTCCGATAACACAAGGGCCGATAAAAATATAGAGGTCATCAACGACTTTCTGTTTCAGGAAATTCCAAATAATAGTACCACCACCTTCTACCAGGAGTTTCCGAACACCGAGTTGATAAAGAAGTTCTAAAGCACAATGCACATCGATTAATCCTGCCTTATTAGTACTACACTCAATGACCTGGATATGGGGCCCATCATATGTCTTCTTTTTTCCTTTCCCTGTGATGATTACTGTTTTTGACACCGTGTTTAACGCAAGAGCATTTGCAGGTGTTCTTCCTGTACTATCCAGGATTACCCGTAACGGCTGTTTCGGCTGTTGTATGTGTGTTTCTTTGACGGTGAGTTTCGGGTCATCCGTCAGAATCGTACCAACCCCAACAAGCACTGCATCGGACTCATTGCGGAGTCGATACATCCGCTCTATATCTTCATTACAAGAAATCCGCATTTGTTTTCGTGTCGGTGATGCTATTTTCCCGTCCGCTGACATCGCACAATTAATGATAACATGAGGTCGTTTCATAGCATTTCACTGTGGATATAAAGGACAATTTTTTTTCTTCTCAGGGCAGATTCGTTTCGTTTTACACGATGGTCCTGTATTTTTAAAAATCGAAGGAGCAACCTTTTTTACTTCTTGAAGCATTTTATTTGCAAGCAGTCGGATTTCCCATTGTGCATGCAGACAACAACGAAGCTCAAAAAAATTCAGAAGCGAACGTGCATTCATCGTCACCATGATATTCGTACATGTCGCATTTGGGAGTACGTATCGAGCATCCTCTGCTGGTATTTTCATTTCCAGTAATTTATTGTAATGATCCCAGATGACCATCATCGTCTCCTCGTAGGCTTTCTTCATCTTCTTGTTCTTACTGATTGATGGTGGTATCACATAGTTCGGCTCATTTAGATTCACATACCGCTGACTTTGCTGAGAGTAACTTGCCATTCGATGCCGTACAAGTTGATGAGTTAATGACCTGCTCACATCACTGATCGTAAACGTAAACGAGGCATGCTCGATGACACTGGTATGCCCTAGTTTTAAGACCTGCTCTAGAACTGCGGACTGTTCCTTCTCTGATATTGTATCAAGATTCTCAGGTTTTATTTTACTATGGGTGAGCGTGGCAGCCATTGCAGGTAGTTTTTCTGGATTTGACGTATATCCTATGAGCCTCACATTCATGGATGTTCCCCATACCCCTTATGTCGTGAACAGTTTAAGTGTTTTGATGCATTGGTTATTTTTTAGTCACGAAAGGAAATTAAAGATATAAACTATCTTTTTTATGAATATTTTCATCTGTCTTTCACAGTTCTTTTTTCTTTGCATAAACCGAAAGTTTTTAACAACCATCCCAATTACCGTATAAGCTAAATATAAGCGATGTGGGGTTTTCCTATGAAGGCATTTATCGTCACAACGATTGTCTCATTCATTATCTACCTACTCTTAACCACAGGTAGCGGAACAGATTTCCTAGGGTTATGGAGTTTTATCGAACTCATCTTTGGGATTTTACTCGCCCTCATTGTCGGATTTATCGCACGAACTCTTTTTGTCAAAGACAGCTACCGGATGCTTAATCCTGTTCGCTGGTTCTTGTTTCTTGGCTATCTCATCGGACCATTTTTCCTAGCACTTGCCAAGGCAAACCTTGATGTCGCCTACAGGGTCATTACAGGGAAAATCAATCCAGGTATCGTGAGAATCTCTCCTGGGCTCAAAACAGATCTTGGTATTACCATGCTTGCAAACTCAATCACGCTGACCCCTGGAACCCTCAGCGTCGATATCGATGAAGACACCAATGACTTATACATCCACTGGATAAACGTCGATAACAAAGCATTAGAGCACAGCCCCGTCGAATGTAAATACATCTGTGGAAATTTCCCGAAATGGGTTCGGAGGATTGCAGAATGATCGATCTCTATACAACATATTTAATCGTTGTCAGTGCGCTTGCCCTCTGTGTTATTCTTGCCCTCATCCGGGTGTTACGAGGACCGACCGCACCTGACCGTGTTGTTGGTGTTGACACGATTAACACCATTGTGATCGTCGGTATGGTTGCTTTTGGTGCTGCTTTCAGAGAAGTCATCTATATTGATGTTGCCATCGTGTACGCCCTGTTATCATTCGTTTCAACCCTTTTTATCGCCAAATATCTCGAAGGAGGGGACTTTTAGATGATCTTCGATTTTATCATCTATGCACTCATCGGCATTGGCATCTTCTTCAACGTACTTGCTGGTGTCGGACTTCTACGGTTCCCTGACGTGTATACGAGACTTCATGCGGGAACGAAATGTACGACCTTCGGGTCCATTTTCCTCATCGGTTCTGTGATACTCATTGGTCTGAAAATGTGGTGGGAGAAGGATACCAATGGGTCTGTCTTAGCTATTCATTCCGCACTTGCATTGATCGCTATTCTTCTGACAAATCCGGTTGGAGCCCATGCGATAGCACGTGCTGCACACCGCAGTGGTGTTCAACCAGCACGTGCGGTCATAGATGAACTCGCTCAAAAACCAACGGAAAAAACACAGGCAATAGATAAAAAAATCAACCAACAAAAAGGAGGCGACTGAGGTGGCGTTAGAATTTCTCATCGCAAACACCCTTGTCTTGATCCTGACTGTCGTTGCATCGCTCATCGCGATTCTCCTACGGGATCTGTTAGCTGCTGCGGTTGCATTGGCAGCGATGAGCCTGCTGCTTTCTTTGGAATTTTATATCCTCCAAGCCCCTGATGTCGCTATCGCACAAGCAGGAGTAGGAGCATGTCTGTCGACTGCTATTATTATTATTGCTATCAAAGGGACAAAACGAATGGAGGATGAATAGCATGGAAAAACGAACGATTGCCGCGGTTCTCGCCTTTAGCATTGTTGCTGTTTTTTTCTTCTTTAGCATCTTCTTGATTCATCCCTTTGGTGATCTGGGTCAAGTTCAGATGGATAATCATATCATTGCAAACACCCAAAACGAAACAGGAACAAATAATGGTGTAACCGCTGTTGTTTTTGATTACCGAGGATTTGATACCCTGGGTGAAGCAACGATCTTATTTTCCGCTGTTGCTGGAGTAATAATGATCTTTCGGAGGGTGAAAGAATGACGGAAATGACAAAGATCGTAAAAACCATAGCAAACATCCTCTTTCCGTTCACCGTCCTCTTTGGGTTATATATCATTGCTCATGGGCATCTCACCCCCGGTGGTGGATTTCAGGGTGGTGCGGTTGTTGCGTCAGGATGTGCGCTTCTGCTTGTCGCCTATAGCTCACGATGGGTGTTTAAACGAATCAAAGAAAAACGACTCGCGACGTTCGAAAGCATCGGTGCGATTGGGTTTATCACCGTTGCTCTTCTAGGACTTGTATTTAGCATGGTGTTTTTCGGTAATTTCCTTGCAGGCTCTAACCTTCTCTTTGGTACAACGCCAGCGACCGGTTCAACCCTTGCGGATTTTAACACGGGTGGGGTACTACCGTTGATGAATTTTGCTGTGGGTGTAAAAGTCATTGCCGGGTTGTTTGTTATCGTTCTTGTCATGGCATATGCCAGTAGTGTTAAGGAGTGGGGCCAATGATCGAGTTCATCCCTTTTATTGCGGTTGTCGTCATGGTTTTCATTGGCTTGTACGCAGTTATGTTCCGTAGGAATCTCATTAAAATCGTCATAGGAATTACCATCATTGAAAGCGGGATAAATCTGTTTTTGATCACCTTAGGATATCGTGAGGGTGGCGTCGCACCTATCTATACGGGCTTGCCGCCGGGAACAGCCTATCCTGAGCAAATGGTTCTTCCAGTGCCTCAGGCGTTGACACTTACAAGCATTGTGATTGGTGTCGCGGTTTTAGCACTGATGCTGTCATTGGTTATGCATATTTATAGGAAATACGGCACGTTAGATGTTCGAAAAATCAGGAGGTTAAAGGAATGACATTAGAAGAGACCCTCCTTCAGCATTCTCCTGCCTTGATTATTGCAATCCCGTTGCTTAGTGCCTTTCTCATGCCCCTGGTCAGTCGCATCCATGCAAAACTCCGGAATGTTTTTGCTTTGGTTATGCTTGGTCTGACCGGATGTTTCATTTGGCTGCTTGCCACCGATGTTCTTGCTTCAGGTCCACGGGTTTATATTTTTGGTGCAAAGAATCTGACCCTCCCACTGGTCCGTATCCTCTTTGAAGTTGACAGCATAGGCATATTCATGGCGATTATCACCATCATGCTTGCTATCATCGCAGTGATATACTCCTGGTCATTCATGAATGAACAGGATGGGTTAGACAAGTACTATACGCTTCTCTTGCTTGTGGTGACCAGTGCTCTTGGCATGGAATTTACAGGGGATATCTTCAATTTCTTCGTGTTCCTCGAAATCTCCTGTATCGCGTCTTGTGCTCTCATTGCATTCTGGGTTGAAGAAGGAGAGGCATTGGAAGCTGCGTTTAAATATATTGTTGTCAGCGCGATTGGTGCTCTCTTTGTTCTTTTTGCTATTGGGCTGCTCTACGCCCAATATGATGCATTGAATATCGCAACCCTTGCACAAGCCTTGCAGTATACATTTTTAGATAAAATAGTCCTTATCTTGTTGCTTGTTGTTCTGGGGATGAAAGCAGGACTTGCGCCTATGCATATGTGGTTACCTGATGCGTACGGACGAGCGCCTCCCTCGGTCACCCTGATTATCATAAGTGCGACCCTTGCCAGTTTCTACGGTGTTCTTCGCGTTATTTTCACTCTTTACGGAAACGTACTTACAACATCCATGCGGTTTGACTTTCCCTTGCATGTTATCATCGGATGGGTCCTTATCGTACTTGCCATCGTCTCGATTCTCATCGGTGTTATCATGGCACTGATACAATCTGATCTCATGCGATTGATCGGGTACACTGCGGTTGCTGAAGTAGGATATATGTTTCTTGCCATTGGGACAACCGTTGCTGCGCTCGGAGCACCCTATGCAACTGTTGCATTGCAGGGTGGTATTTTACATCTGCTCAATGACGCAATAGATATCGGGTTACTGTTCCTTGTTGCAGGCGCTATCTATTATGTCACAAAAAAACGATCGCTGGATGATATAAGCGGTCTTGCTCGGACGATGAAATACACCACTGTCTTTTTTATCGTTGCTTTGCTCGCGGTCGCAGGTATGCCACCGCTCAATGGTTTTACCTCGAAATTCCTCATCTACGAATCGGTGTACCAACTCAATCCGATCCTTTCCATCGTAGCCATTTTATGTAGTATATTAATGCTGGCAATTTTCATTAAAGTGCTTTATGCAGCGTTTCTCGGACCAGAACTACCTGCCTTAAAAGACGTTAAGGAAGCCCCTAAAAGCATGTTGCTTGCGATGGGACTTTTGGCTAGCCTTGCGATACTCATCGGGTTATTCCCTAACCTGTTCATTGATACATTAGTCAAACCAGCGGCAGACGCCTTGTTGAATCATGCGCAATATATCACGATGGTTATTGGAGGGGTCTAATCATGTTCACCCTTGAAAGCGGCAGTGGTTTTTGGAACCCACTGATCTGGGTCCTTATCGTCTTTATCGCCTTCCTTTTCTTCTACGGGATTCGAGGATTTGGCAAGAGCATCTACAAAAAAGGCACTGAACAAACAAAAGCGTTCCTCTCTGGAAACAAAGAATCAGCTCCTGAGGATATGCATGTCAAAGCAAGTAACTTATACTGGGGGTTTACCACCAGCATGAAAACCTTGTATGCTGGGTTACGAAAGATGCATACAGGAAACGCGAGCGATTATGTCCTCTGGTTTGTCATTGTTCTGGCGGTTCTTTTCCTCATTTTTGGGGTGATGTAAAATGGATTTCCAAGCTCTTTCGGAACTTTCCGTACGAATCATTTTTGGTACACTTGGTATCGCCGCATTCGGGATATTCTTCGGTCTTTTATATAAAGGGATAGATCGAAAGATTTCTGCGCACATGCAAGGCCGTATCGGTCCACCATTCAGGCAACCCTTCAGAGATGTCGCGAAATTATTTGTAAAAGAAAACATTGTCCCAGATAGTGCGATCCCCTGGATATTCAATCTCATCCCTCTCATCGGACTCATCGTTACCACCTCTATCCTGTTATATCTGCCTCTTGGTGGGTTCCCCCCGTTGTTTTCAACAAGCGGAGACCTCATTGTGGTTCTCTATCTCTTGATCATTCCCTCACTTTCCTTAGTCATTGGAGGTTTTTCCTCAGGCTCACCCTACGCAATCGTTGGTGCTCAACGAGAAATGGCGACCATGATCGCCTATGAGTTCCCCTTAGCTATCCTTATCATCACGATCGCATGGAATCTCCTTCAAAAAGGAGTAACCCCGGTCTTTTCGTTTTCCACGATTGCCTCTATGCCTGTCTGGAACCAGGTTTCTGGACCGCTTGGGTTCATCGGTTTTGCTATTCTCCTGGTTGTCCTACTCCTAGTGACGCCAGCGGAGCTATCCAAGATACCCTTTGACTCCCCGGAAGCAGAAACAGAACTGGCTGGGGGGCTGCTCGTCGAGTATTCAGGCAGAAACCTTGCGATGTACTATCTCATTGATGGGGTGAAAACCGTCGTTATGGCGTCTATCGTTGTCGCGTTATTCTTCCCGTACAACCTCTCCTCTTTCTTTAGCCTTGGCAGCTATGAAGCAATCGTCATTGATGTCGCGTTCTATCTGTTCAAAATATTCCTCGTTATTCTCTTCTCCGTGACCTTGATTCGTGTTGCAATCGCCAGACTGAAAATCGATCAAATCGTGTACACCTACTGGATACCGCTTACGCTTGCAAGTCTGCTTGGGTTGATTCTGGTGATGTGGGATAGCGTCATCATGAACTTCTTCACCCCTGCATAACTCTCTTAAATACAGCGTTGAATACGGGAAATGGTCCTGCATGGGTGTATCATCTGGAAAAAATAACAACATCGTCGTTCTTTCTTTTTTTGTAATACCGGCTGTTATGTTGATTGTTGGCTATCTTTTATTCCCGTACCCACCGTCAACACTTGCAAGGCAGATTTCGTTTGTGCCAATGTTTCTCGGTTTATTGTTCCTCGGCGTCGGATTTTTTTATCGGAAAAAAAACACAGCAAGTATGTTAAAAATTATTGGGTGGAGCCTGTTTTCATCCTTCTGGGCTACCATGCCGGGTTTCCTGTATTTTTCAGAGGGTGGTGATGTCTTTAACGCAGCTGTCTGCGTCATCGGTGTGTATGTGCTCATCTATATGGCGTACCATGAATGGCTTTCGATAAAAACAAACGAGCATGTCTCGTGTTTGAATTGGATTGCTGGCGGAACGTTTCTTGCAGGTATGATCTATTTTACGATTGAGAACGGCATTATCCCTGGATTGCAAGATTGGTTAATTGAATTTGTTGCAGCACAAACCACGGATGTTTTGCATCTCTTAGGAATCAATGCTAGTAGAACCCAGTCCCTTATCGTCTACAACAACACACCCGTAACGATTATCTTTGCGTGTACTGCGATCCAATCCATCGTCCTGTTTGTTGGCATGATTGGTGCATTACCGCGTGTAACTCTGAAACGAAAAGCACTGGGGTTGGCGATAACAGTTGTCCCTATTTATTTTTTGAATCTCCTTCGAAACGCTAGTGTGGTATTTATGGTGGGGAGCGGTATGTTCTCCTTTGAGATTGCCCATAATGTAATTGGTAAAGCAGGATCGTTGATCGCCCTGATCGTTTTGTTGTTTATCACCTTTAAAATCTTACCCGAGCTCTATGACGAGATCATCGGTATCATCGATTTACCGAAACGAAAAGGACCCGTAGAGCTTTTCTTTGGGGGTCTTCTGAGGAAAAAAACATGATACGTATCGCTAAGGGTGGAAGGCCTTGGGTTCTTCCGTCGTTTGCCCTAACCTTCCTCTTCGCTGGGGCTTGCTATTTCACCACTCGTCTGTTGTTTATTTTTTTCTGCGCTCTTTCAATATTCTTCTTTTTAGTTTCCTGTCTTCTGATTGTTTTTTTCCGAGACCCAGAGCGAGTGAACGGCTCTGGGATTGTGGCTGTGGCCGATGGGAAGATACGAGCGGTTATGAATCTCCAGGATCCTGATGTTGGAGAATGTCTTATGGTTTCTACGTTTATGAACATCCATAATGTGCATGTGAACCGCATGCCGTTTGATGGAACGATTGAGAAGCTCTCCCATTATGATGGTGGTCATCTGCCAGCGTTCAAAAAAGAATCTGATTCCAATGAACGGGTCGTTCTTCTCATCCATACTGACCTTGGGGTAATGAAAATTGTTCAGATCGCGGGAACCGTTGCACGTCGCATCGTCCCATATGTTACCGAAGGAGCCTTCCTAAAGAAAGGGGGAAAGATCGGACTGATCCGACTTGGGTCCCGTGTTGATCTGTATTTACCGGTAACTACAATAAAAACACTCATGATTCAGGTTCATGATACCATAAAAGCAGGAGAAGATACCATTGCAGAAACCCATGATTAAACTCCTGTCTGTAGCAGACATAGTCACCCTGATGAACGCGGTAATGGGGTTCCTAGCCTTGCTGATGGTTTTTTCTAACCAGATTCAACTTGCTGCCTCATTGATTCTTCTGGCTCTTATCATGGATGGTCTTGATGGGATCGTGGCCCGACGCATGGGAAACGGACAAATAGGGGAACATCTTGAAGCTATCGCAGATATGATCTCTTTGTCGGTGGCACCTCTTGCTCTTTTCTATACAACCTATTACCACGCGGTGGTTTTACAACCCTTTATGCATCTTCTCCTTGGTTTCATAGTGGTGTTTTCTTTGATCTGCAGCGTCATTCGTCTCTCATCATTTTCTCTTTTAAAGCAGAACCATGTCTTTCTTGGCCTGCCAACTTCGGTAAGTGCGTTATTCCTTGTGTTAAACTCGTTTTTAAACCTAGAGATATGGGTTGTTCTCCCTGTTGTTCTTCTTCTTTCTCTTGCAATGATTTCTTCAATACATTTCCCAAAACTGGGTTTGAAAATAGATCTGATTACCGCTTTATTTATCATTGCCACTATCTTGCTTAACAGCAGTTATTATAACATCGCACCGCTCCTCCTTCTCGCAGCGCTTACCTGTTATGTTATTTTGGGGCCGATCCTTCTTCGTTTTAAAAAAAAGAATCCTGTTACTGGAACGGGAGATACTCGTAGCTGATAACAGTACTGTTTTTGATGGTGACGACACGTCCTCCATTCTCCTGTCCGCTCAAAGTAGCAGAATCTGTTTGAACGAACAACGGCCATGCAGAATAATTACTCGTCTCTTTTCCGTCAGCAGTGAACACATGATTTTCATGGGTATGCCCGGTTAGAACAAGAGAAACGTTCTTTGTAAGACAATAGGTGATGAATGCGCCTCGATTGTGCGCGATACATTCGTTATTACCACTGGGCAGGTCGTTTGGTATCGCACCGATACCGGTATCGTTCTCATTATTGACCGCGGGGTGATGCATTGAAATAATCTGGTTCATCTGATCATTGCCCCAGGCGTGTTCAAGAAGATACATCTGGGTTGACGTTAGACCGCTCCCTTCTGGTGTCGGGTTCCAGAGTTGTGGTTTAATTTCCCATCTGCTGTATTCATAGCCTGAATCAAGGAAGACGAAGTTCATATTTCCATAGGTGACTGAGTAATCGCTTAAAGGATTGAGAAAACGATGATATGGGGTAAGATTGGTAAATGGGAAATACAAGAAGAGGAGGCTGTTACCGTACCGCTCATGGTTCCCTGGTGTGGTATAGACCGGAGAGTCGCTAGATAGAATTGCTTCTTGCAGATCAGCATAGACATTCCGTCTGGATTTCTGGTTGTACCAATCCACTGAATCGCCAGTAAGGATAACGAAATCAGGGCGGAGGTTGTCATTAAGGTAGGTGAAGAGGCGGATCAGCTCTTTTTTCTTGTTGATGAAATTTGCGTATTTCCCGATATGGATATCGGTGAGTTGAACCACCGTATACTCGCTTGGCTTGGTGTTTTGTATTTTTACCGCATGTGGCCAACTGTAATTCCTTTTTGTTGTTGTCACCGAGATATTATAGAATCCATCAGGGATACTGTCAATGGTATAGGATGCGATTAGTTCGTCTTCGAGGATGTCTGTCCCTGCTTTGATCCAGGTCTGCCACAGCGCAGAGTTGTTCTCGACATGATAGTACGAGCTACTATCGATATCTTGTAATTCTACTTGGAGTATCTGGGCTAGTTCTTCAGAAGTGTTTCGTTCCTCTGAGATTGTTACAACCATCTGATTTGTATCGCTCTTAATTATAATCGAAGGACATCCTAGGGAAGGGGCGATGATTCCTTCAACATCAAAACTAACGCTGATATTCAGTTGTTTCTCAGGAAATGCACCTGCGACGACATGGAACGTATGATTGCCAACAACCGATGGATACCATGCTATTTTCTTGGTGTACTGTGGTAATTTTCCCACAGTTATATTAATTTGTTTTTCCGTGACAATCCCAGAACACCATGTTATTTCACCTGTGGTGGCGACCAAGCCGTTGAACTCATCGGTCACTACCACTGTCTCGTTAAATCGTTGTCCTGCGTTTCCCTGAACAGTGACCAAGAGATATACCGGTTGACCTAACATTGGATAAGGATCAGAACAGGATAACGCAATAATTTCGCCAGGATACGTAGGTTCTGCTTTTCTAATAACCGCACCTGTACCCACGGTAGATAAACTCCAGACGGGGAATATAAGCAAGAGTATACTGAGGAGGGCTGCTATTTTCTTCATGTTCAAACGTCTTTACAACAGTATAATTATGGTTGGTGTATTATAAATAATTTGAGGTAGAAAAGCGAAATCTCCTCAAGAAATAAATATTTCTTACATTCAAGATTTTTTTCGCTCCAATTCAATCCAAACATTTCTAAACAAAAATTGCATTACATACTGGTAATATGGACGATATACCAAAGATAGGCATTACAGGCATGCCAAGCGTTGGAAAAACACAGACGCTGATTAAGATCATCGAGAAAATTGAAAAAAGTGGCTATAAGCTTCAAGGGATGATTACCACCCCGCTCATTGAAAAGAAAAAACGGGTGGGTTTTTATGTAGAGGATTGGCAGACCAAAGAAAAAGAAGTCTTTGCCCGTCTTGATTTGGACTCAAAGGATAAGGTGGGAAAATACGGTGTTGACCTCGCGGCACTAGAGAGAGTTGGTGTCCATGCGATAGAAAAAGCGATCAACGATGAAAACGTTGATATCATTGTCATTGATGAAATCGGAAAGATGGAGATGCTCTCTGAGAAGTTCTGTGAAATGGTCATCGAGGCACTTGATTCTGACAAACCAATCATGGTGACGCTACATAAGAAATCACGGACCCCGCTTCTACAGGATATCCGCCGACGTGATGATATCCGCATCCTTGAGGTGACTGCGGTGAATCGGAATCTGCTCCCGTATAAGATTGAAAAAATCATGGCTGAGAAACTCCCGCCCTTGTTTTAACCATGAACGACAAGCCACTGGATATTGTCAAAGAAGGAACCACTGAGCTTTTTGTGTATAAAAAAAAGACGTCAGCAAAAGGACCAAGCGCACGAGACCAGATGCCATTCTATAACCCGTCCATGGAGTTAAACCGAGATGTATCCATCCTTGTCAATCAATGGCTGCTGAACGTAAGTACAAAGCAGGTTCATATCTTGGACGGACTGGCAGCATCTGGGATCAGAGGTATAAGACTTGCCCATGAGCTCGAAGGAGATTTTGAGGTAACGATCAATGATTGGAATGACCAATCGTTCTTACTGATCCAGCAGAACATCCAAAAAAGCTCATTGCAGAACATCTCCATGTTCCAACGAGATCTCAACAGCCTCCTCTCAGAGCGTCGATACAACTCTATCGATATCGACCCGTTCGGCTCACCAGTGTATTTTCTAGACGCTGCTGTAAGAAGTGTGTACAACAAAGGAGTCATTGCGTGCACCGCGACAGATACTGCTGCACTCTGTGGAGTGTTCCCCCAGGTGTGTTATCGACGGTACGGCGCCTGGCCGCTTCATAGCCCCTCAATGCATGAAATAGGATTACGAATACTCCTTGGTTTTATCTGTCGTGAGGCTGCGAAATACGACCGCGGCATCGAACCACTGCTCTGTTACACGACTGATCATTATATACGGATATATGTACAAATCATTAACGGAAAAAACGCTGCCAATTCATCCATGGCACAGTTTTTAAGTATCCCTGCAAGAGACATCCCTCTCTCCAAGGGAAACACCACCGTGGTTGGACCGTTATGGATGGGGAAGCTGCAGAAAAAACCGATACTCCAAGAGATACGAACCATTATGTCATCTAAAACATTGAGCACAAAAAACATACTCTGGAACCTCTTATATCTCCTGGAAGAAGAATCGGATGCGCCACCGTTTTTCTACACGACCAATGACTTGTCCTCCCTGCTAAAACAATCGCCACCGACCATGGACCATATCTTTGAGCACTTGAGAAACAAAGGTTTTATCGCAACCAAGACCCATTGTACTCCAACAGGATTTAAGACAAACGCTCCTCTTGATGTCATCACAGAAGTTTTTAAATAACAAAGGATATCACTGACCCATGAAAATGACGCCAAAGAAGCTTTCCGTTGGTGTGCTTGCCTCTGGTTCTGGGACTGACCTTCAAAGCATCATCGATGCAGCAGAAAACAAAATGATTGATGCAGATGTTGTTGTGGTGATCAGCGATAGAAAAGATGCATTTGCATTGAGCCGGGCATACACACATCATATCCCAGGATTTTTTATTGATCCAAAAGGAAAAGACCGCATTGCTCATGAAAACGAAATCGATGCGGTTCTTCGCAGTCATCATGTAGAGCTTGTCGTTGGTGCTGGGTACATGCGATTGCTTTCACCGGTGTTTGTGAAAAAATGGCATCATAAACTCATTAATATTCATCCAACGCTTCTCCCGTCCTTCAAAGGAACCAATGGCCAACGTGATGCACTCCAATATGGGGTGAAACTCTCTGGGTGTACTACTCATTTCATCGACACTGAAATGGATCATGGTCCGATAATCCTACAAGCAGCGGTAAAAGTACTCCCTGATGATGATCGGGATGCTCTTGCTGCCCGCATTCTCGCTGTTGAACATCAGATACTCCCCCGTACGATACAACTGTACGCACAGAGACGACTCCTCGTTAAAGATCGCGGCGTAGTCATCCTTCCTGGTGATTCATGGAAAAAGAAACATAAGGTACTCCCCGATGTGCTCTATTCAGAAGGATACTAAAACCATCTCTCATACGGATGCACTTGAATGGCTGTACAGCTTTGACAAGTACGGGTGGATTTTCGGTCTTGAGCGGATTACTTTTCTTCTTGAACAGCTTGGGAATCCTCACAGAGAGTTAAAAATCATTCATGTCGCAGGGACCAATGGGAAAGGATCAGTCTGCAAGTACATCAGCTCCATTCTTCAGAAAGCGGGCTACACCGTTGGACTGTATCTTTCGCCTCATATCGAGCGTTTTTCAGAACGGATTGTCATAAACGATGAGGAAATCCCTGAAGAAGACCTCGCGATGCTTGTTGCACAGGTCAGACCACTTGTCGAGGAAATGAAACAAAACGATAATACTCCAACCTTTTTTGAGATTGTTACCTCCCTTGCGTTCCTCTATTTCAAGGACCGTGCTGTTGACTACGCAGTCGTCGAGGTTGGGCTTGGAGGGAGATTTGATGCGACAAACGTGGTGACACCGCTGGTATCGGTGATTACGAACATTTCCCTAGAACATACCGATATCCTTGGAAAAGATATCGCATCAATCGCATTGGAAAAGTCAGGGATTATCAAAGACCAGATACCAGTAATTACTGCAGCAACGCAGGATGCACGTGAAACCATCGAACATGTTGCAAAGCAGCGGAACGCACCGCTTACAGGTATTGACCCCGCCATGTGGAAGCGAATATCTTTTAAGGAGGGCTGCCAAGTTTTTGTTATTCATGGTTCATTTAAAGATTATACCGTGAAAACCTCTCTACTGGGCAAGCATCAGGGTGAAAATATAGCGGTGGCTATTTCTGCGATTGAACAGGTACAGATGAGCGGTGTGTACGTCAGTGATAATGATATTCTCGATGGTGTTGCTGATGTTACCTATCCGGGGCGCATGGAGATCGTTTCAGAAAAACCATTCATTCTGCTTGATGGGGCGCATAACCCGGATGGGATGAACATGCTAACAAAAACAATAAAGGAGGATTTTTCCTCCCATCGACTCATCTTAATTCTTGGTGTGTTGAAAGAGAAAGATATCAAAACGATGGTGTCAGCAATAGCTCCTCTTTCCGATGTCATCATCGTTATCAAATCAACAAACCCCCGAACATCTGACCCATTAGTATTAAAGCAGATTATTGAAAGCGTTGACCCAAACAAAAAGATCTATGTCGAAGCGTCAATCCCTGGAGCAATCGATCATGCGAAACGTCTTGCAGAACAAAAAGACATGATCTGTGTTTCTGGGTCGTTGTTTACGGTCGGAGAGGCCCGCAGTTATCTTCTCTCTGGTCATGTTATATCTTCGTAGTCGTTGTCCTAGAGATTGATTTTTCTAAGAATCTCGGTAAGGTTTTTCATTGTCTGTGTTCGGGCGAGATGATCAGCATTCCCTATTGCTTCTTCAAGTGATTCATCAAAATGAATTTTCCCAAGATACCGTAGCTTTAATTTTTTAACTTCCTGTTCTATAAACGAGGAGTCTGTCATTGTCATATTTTCTATAACACCAAGCACTGGTTTTTTTAGTTCTATTAAAATTTTTAATAGCTTACTGACCGCACCCATCGCTACCTTCGACGGTGTCGTTACCACCAGAAACTCACTTTTTTTCATGTACCGGATCACATCAAGGGTTTCATCACCAATACCTGGCGGCATGTCGATAATCAGAAAGTCCAAAGACCCCCATTGAGTAATCGCAAGTAACTCCAGGATGATATTTGAAATATCGATCCCCCGGAATGGAGATGGTTTCTCTTCTGTGAAATAGACAATGGACATGAAAGAAATCCCATGTACCAATGGTGGGATGATCCCTTTGTCCTCTGTTGGGAATTCTTTTTTGACGCCAAGGATGATATGAGAGGATGGTCCGTATAAGTCAAGGTCAAGAAGCCCAACCTTACATCCTTTATGTGCGAGATGGAGTGCAAGACTTGAGGCGATTAGACTTTTTCCCACGCCGCCTTTCCCGCTTGCAACCGCGATGATTCTTTTGATGTTTTTCAAGCGTTTCTCAATGACACTGGTTCGTGGTTCCATGGTTATCGCAATCCTTTGATGGATGAAAGCAAGACCCCTCGTCCTTTCGTAATCTCAAAATCCGGGCTTCCACAGTTAGGGCATCGCGAATGAACAAACACGACCTCCGGGATGAAATGAATCGACTCAGATTCTGTTTCCTTGAATTTCTTTTTCATGTCACTGTATTTCCAGCTATGATCACAGGTTTTACAGGTCAGCGTGCTATTTTCTGTCCTCAGATGAAACGCGTTGTTTTTTATTGTCAGCTTCTGTTGTTTTGCTATCTCGTTGAGCGCGAAGAGGAAAATCTCTTTTTCTATCTGTTGTAATTCACCGATGTGAACCGTGATTTCTGTGATTGACTTTAGCTTTTCTTTCTGTGCGGCCTCTACGGCAGCCATGACGATTGATTCAGCAAGTGCCCATTCATGCATACAGAAACCGGATACAGGAGGTGATGGTTTAAATGTTACGAAACACAAACCTCTTGTATCCGTAATCTTAGAGATTTATATAGAAGGAGATGTTTCTTGCCTGGGAGGTAGCGGCCATGGAGAAAAAGGAAGTGAAAAAATCTGAGGATGAATGGAAGAAGGTTCTTACGTCCGAAGAGTTTTCAGTGCTCCGGAAGAAGGGGACAGAACCGCCGTTCAGTGGACGGTATGTTCATCAGACCGAGGAGGGACCCTACGGGTGCGCTGGATGTGGTAATCCGTTGTTCTCCTCAAAAACGAAGTTTGATTCAGGCAGCGGGTGGCCAAGTTTTTTTGACTCGGTCTCTCCAAACGCAGTGGAGCTCAAAGCTGATATAAGCCATGGGATGAGGCGAACCGAGGTGGTGTGCGCTCGGTGCGGGAGGCATCTTGGGCATGTGTTTGATGATGGCCCAGCCCCGACGGGTCAGCGGTATTGTATGAACTTGGTCTCACTGCAGTTTCAGAGAAAAAAGGATGAGACAAAAACAAAAGCTTAGTGTACTTCTAATATCCGGTCTATGAAAGAAAATGCCAGGTCTAGGAGTTGATCGTAACCCGTCTCGGTCTTGACTACTCTGGGCACCTCGACCTGTAACCATGTGCCATGGATGCTGACCCGGGGTTTATCCTGTTTCATCTCCAATAGTTTACTTTGCAGGCTGAAATTAAGCAGATTTCGTGCGAATAGTTCATCCTGTGTTTTTATCTGATATTCCCGGTCGAAATCATCGATCCCTAGTTCAACGTCTGATGCACCGAGTTTTTTCCCTAGGCGTGTACCGACCGATTCTTTTTGGATGGTAAGGTCCTGTGGGACTGGTGTATGTAAGGTGACATTGGCCTGGGTTTTTGCATGACGGTATTTGCTTCCTGGTACGGATGTTACCACGACAGGAACCTCCTTGTATGTAAGTTTTAGCCGGGGTAACAGGAATGCTCCTACGACGGTACCGTTTCTTTTTGTCGCCTGGTGTTCCATGAGTCGTTTAATTGCCCGGTACCGCCACAGCGAAAGGATGATGACGAGTGGAAAAATTCCAAGTACGAAGCCGAGATACAGAATAAAAACCCAGTCGACATCCATCAAAGCCGCCTCTGGTCTTACATCGTTCCTCTAATTAATAAGTGCTTTGTCTTATTGTTTCGTTTTTTGGTAGTTTTTATTTTCTTCGCAGAAAAAAAGAAAAACTCAGATGAATTACTGCTTGCTGATTATCGCGATGAAATACGAAGTCAAAGACGAAAAAAAGGAAGTACTGTCAGAACCAATCAAACACATTGACATCAAGACGTTCAACCCTATCCCGCTGATTGAAGCCTTTGATCATATGGCCTTTCAGTCAAGGAACCTGGCCAACGCCTGTAAAATCTTCACGACGATGCTTGAAGATACCGAATGCTCTATTATTCTTTGTCTCGCTGGATCACTGGTCAGCGCAGGATTAAAAAACGTCATTGTCGAAATGATACGAAATAATATGGTGGATGCGATTGTCTCCACAGGTGCAATCGTCGTCGATCAGGATTTCTTCGAAGGACTTGGGTTTCAGCATTACCGAGGGGAAGTACAGGTTGATGACTCAAAGCTTCAGAAGATGCACATTGATAGGATCTATGATACCTTCATTGATGAGGATGATCTCCGTATCTGTGATATGACGACGAAAAAAATCGCTGACGGGCTTCCCCCGCGACCGTATTCATCTCGGGAGTTCATCTATGAAATGGGGCGGTACCTCCACACACAGGGGAAGAACCATGACTCGTTTGTCCATGAAGCGTACAAACATGAAATCCCGATTTTCTGCCCAGCGTTTTCCGATTCAAGTGCTGGGTTTGGCTTGGTGTTCCATCAACATGAACGCAAGAATAACTATCTGACGATCGATTCGGTGAAGGATTTCAGGGAACTTACTGAGTTAAAAGTCAAATCAAAACAAACCGGATTGTTAATGATCGGTGGGGGCGTGCCGAAGAACTTCGTGCAAGACACGGTCGTCGCTGCAGATATCCTAGGAATCGATGCGCCCATGCATAAGTACGCGATACAACTCACCGTTGCTGATGAGCGTGATGGAGCATTATCTGGTTCGACGTTAAAGGAGGCGAACTCCTGGGGGAAAGTCGACACCGGCTATGAACAAATGGTGTACAGCGAAGCAACCATAACGTTCCCTCTTGTGGTAAGTTATGCGTACCATAAAGGTTCTTGGCAGAAGCGGAAACCACAGAAACTGAATCAGTTGTTCAAATAAGAATTCTCAGATAATCATTATATAGGTCAGACATTTCTTGATTCTCCTGTGAAAACAACTCCACTCGCTAAACTGACCTTGCTGCAACAGATGATACGAGATTTGAAGAATTGCGCGATAGCGTATTCTGGCGGGCTCGATAGCACTTTTTTGATAAAAGTCGCGTACGACACACTTGGCACAAACGCTCTCGCGGTCACCGCAACCTCCTCAACCTACCCACAGCGAGAATTAAAGGATGCGAAACGCTTTGCACAGACGATAGGGATCCCCCATGTCATTATTCATTCTGAAGAACTTGATATTTCTCAGTTCTCCGGTAATCCTCCTGACCGCTGTTACTATTGTAAAAAAGAATTATTCCGTAAAATACAGCAGATTGCACAGGACCATCATCTTGATGCAGTCCTTGACGGGTCGAACGCTGATGACATAATTGATTATCGACCTGGGGCGAAAGCATGCAAAGAACTTGGAATCATAAGTCCGCTAAAAGAGGTTGGGTTCACCAAACAAGAGATTAGAGACCTTTCATCCGCGATGCATTTGGAGAGTTCTGAGAAACCAGCGTTTGCGTGTCTTGCCTCCCGGTTCCCCTACGGGGTACAAATCACCAAAGAACGACTTAAGGTGGTTGAATCTGCTGAGGAGTTTCTTTTCTCTTTAGGAATCCGACAATGCCGGGTGCGGTATCATGGTCAGATCGCGCGCATCGAAGTGGTATCAGATGATTTTCAAACCATTCTTACCCATGCTCAAAAGATTGTAAAACGTTTTAAAAAACTTGGATTTACCTACAGCACCCTTGACCTTGAAGGGTATCGGACCGGAAGTTTGAACGAGGTGCTTAAGAAATGAAGAAATTGTTACAAGACTACAAGGCAGGGAAAGTCGGTCTGTCAACCGTCCTGCAGAAAATAAGATCATTACCGTACGAGGATTTAGAGTTTGCAAAAATCGACACGCATCGGGAAGTTCGAAAAGGATTTCCTGAGACAATTTTCTGCCAAGGGAAGACCCTATCTCAGATTGCTCAGATTCTTCAGAAACTCCCCGGAGAACAAAATATCCTTCTTACAAAAGCAAATAAAACCATCTATGCTTCCGTCAAGAAATCCTATCCTATCGCACAGTACAATGAATCAGCAAAAACCATTGTCATCCAACGATATAAACCCAAACAAAACAAAGGAACTATCTTGATTCTTACCGCGGGAACCTCTGATATCCCTGTCGCAGAAGAAGCAGTCGTCACCGCACAGCTTATGGGAAACAAAGTCGAGAAAGTCTATGACGTTGGGGTCGCCGGCGTCCATCGCCTGTTCGATATAAAAGATAAGATCTTTCACGCAAACGTCATCATTGTGATCGCAGGGATGGAAGGGGCCCTTGCCAGTATTGTTGGTGGTCTTGCCTCAAAACCAGTCATCGCGGTTCCGACCAGTGTCGGGTATGGCGCAAGCTTCCATGGGATAGCACCGCTCCTGACCATGCTGAATTGCTGCGCGGAAGGTGTAGCAGTCGTCAACATTGACAACGGGTTTGGCGCCGGGTATTTCGCCAGCATCATTAACAGGTGAGGAACCATGACGATCGCGTACTTTGATTGTTTCTCTGGGATTGCTGGTGATATGATTCTTGGTGCCCTCATTGACCTGGGAGTTGACGTACCGTTTTTAAAAAAAGAACTGCAAAAACTTCATCTTACCGGGTACGACATCATAGTAAAACAAGTTGAATGTAACCATATTGCTGCGACAGATGTTACAGTGACTGTTACGGATGATCAGCATCATCGAAGCCTTTCTGATATCATTGACCTTCTCAATCGTAGCAGCTTAGCCCCCGAGGTGAAAAAACAGAGTCAAAACATCTTTTATAACCTAGGTCGTGTAGAAGCAAAAATACACAGAATTGACATCGAAAAAGTACATTTTCATGAAGTCGGTGCGGTTGATTCCATCATTGACGTCGTCGGGTCGGTCATTGGTATAGCCAAGCTTGGCATCGATACGATTTATTGTTCACCCCTTCCCCTTGGCCATGGGTTTGTGTCCTGTGATCATGGTCTCCTTCCGCTGCCTGCCCCAGCGACCGTTGAACTGCTTAAGGGAATTCCAGTGTACTCTGTTGACCGAAAACAGGAGACAGTCACCCCGACTGGTGCAGCAATCATCATGACCCTTGCGCAAACGTTTGGTGAAATGCCACCGATGAACATCAGCAAGATAGGGTACGGAAACGGGAAAATAAAAAGCGAGTATCCAAACCTGCTCCGGGTGTTTCTGGGTACTCTTGCACTGAAACGAAAAAAAAAATAATGACGAAAAACATAAGATTTAAAGTACAATATAATAAAAAATAAAACAGAACAGGAAAGTTCAGCTAGCACTACTCTTACGGATTATTTTTTCTGAACTGCCTGATTCAAATCTTTTACCAATGCTTTAATATCGATGCCATGGACTGTCGCGATGTCTTTTACTTTTTCAAATGATGCGGCAAGACAGCCGATACAGCCGATATTGTATTTCATGAACACCATCGCGGTTTCAGGGTAGGTATCAATAACCTGTTTAATGGTCATCTCTTCAGAAATCTTGTCTTTATTCATGATTTCACCTATAAGTATTTCCCCGAAATAAAGACCACCCATATAAGTGTTCGTATTATCCAAAGGTGAGGAGAACCGGACGGTGGGATCCGGCAAAAAGAGCAATCTTCAACTTGGAAGGCTTCCCGTCCGGTAGATGCTTCCTACATGATGAACAGCCTTCTGAGTATTTAAATAAAAAGAACAGGTGATTGAAACTATTCTCAGCAATTGATCTACGTCTTATGTGTGTTTTTTTTTTATTTATTTGCTGGTGGGCCAGCTTTTTCAACTAATGCTTCCTCAGTAGTTATTTTTTTATGAAGGAGAGCAACAGAGGAAATCAATGCTATAATCGAAACGACGATCATCAGATACCAGGCGTACCCAGGGCCACCGGTGATTGCGACCCCCAGGACCGATTGGCTGAACCAAAAATCACTACTGCTTTCTGAGAACCCCGTCGTCATGACATACAACGCAGGCATCAACGCAAGCAAGAATGTGAGAAACCCAAAACCACCACCAATATATTTCATGATTTTCAAAGTTCCCAGGCGAAATACGAACGCAGCCATCCCGATCAGGGAAATAAGAGCGGTCGCCATCGCAAACATTGTTAGATACATCGCGTTTTCAATGGTCGAAAAACTCTGTGTGTTCACTCCAACGATTTGTGCGTTTTCCTCTGCTTCCACATACCCCATTGACCAGGAGATATCCTGACCAGTGATGGAACCTTTCGCTTCAATACTGCGTAGATAGAACCCCACGGTATATTCGCCCCCGAATGTACCGGTCCCGTTCATCGTATACCATGGTCCCATGAATGCCACAATGAGAAGTATCAATACACCAAGCATACCGACAAAAGCAACGATTCCGTTCCGCATGAACAAAGAAAACAAATTTCCTCTATTTATACCCCACTTTTCATACTCAGATATCGAATAACACTTGTACAAAAACCGGGTCTTTCTCATGAACCTGGAGCATATGATACGTCACTGCTTTGATCTCCATACCCATCCTATGCTTCTTCGTATCGTACTTCTCACCACAGACCTTGGCGGAGAGATGGTTTCCCGTAATAGTCACCACAAACTTCCCAAACACAAGGTCCTCGGCGTCATTCAAAAAAAGGAGTTTTGAGAGCCAATCAACCAACAGCTGCTCAAGGTCAGGAGCCTCTAACAGGATATCATATTCACCGATGGAATCGATTGTTGATTCATCGGTAATAATATCAAACATCCCTTGCGCAGCATGCTCGAATGCCTCTGCAACAGTCTTCCCGTATGCTTTCACGCCGACGTCAGCGGTATGTTCGACTAATTCATACTGTTTCATAATATTGCCTTGGAAACGTTACTAGGGCAATGACAGACTTGTTTCTTCTCAAGAGACTGAATTGTCAGCTGTACTATCTTTGAAATCATCGGCTCTCTCTTTTTATAGACGGTAGCAATCTCATGTGCAGTCAATCGGTTCTGCAGACCAGCGGCCATGTTACACACCAAGCAGAGAGAAGTAAAACACATGCCTTTTTCTCGAGCAAGGACCACTTCTGGAACCATAGTCATCCCTACGATATCGGCAACCATGGAATACAATTTGATTTCCGCGGCAGTCTCCAACCGAGGCCCCTCCGTGACAAGATACACCCCTTTGTCATGAACCGTGACTTCTTTGGTCTTCTTGCAGCTGTTCAGTAAAGCTTCTCGAAGGGAGGAGCAGAACGGCTCTGTCATATCGACATGCACCCTTCGATCATCAAAGAACGTCTGCGAACGAGACTTCGTCACATCAATGAAATCATGAGGAATCACCAGGTCCCCTGGTTGTATTGTTTTTTTCATAGACCCGACGGTTCCAACGGAAAAGACACAGGAGACATGGCTTGCGGCAAAGGCCTGGATATTCCCCCGATGATTGATCCGATGGGGTGGGAGATTGGATTGCTCCCCGTGACGTTGAATGAAGAACATCTCATGAGTACCAAGAGTTGAAGCATACATGATGATGTTACCATAAGGTGTATCCACGTTGATTTTTTCCGGTTTTATGATCAAATCCGGCATCTGATGTCCGCAGAGTATCCCAATTTTCATAAACCCAACCAAGACCAAGAAATGTTTAATTGTTTAAAGAGATACCTATGACGATGAGAGTCGCAGCGTTATTCTCCGGTGGAAAAGACTCGGTCTTCGCAGTGTACATCACACAACAGTATGGATGGGAGGTTTCCCACCTCGTCACCCTTCTCCCAGAAAAACCTGATTCCTGGATGTTCCATTCAATCAATATCCAATTAACCGACCAACTTGCGAAAGCACTCAATTTCCCGCTTGTGAAAAAATCAACGAACGGTGAAAAAGAAACAGAGCTGTTAGATTTAAAACATCTGCTGCAGGGCCTTGAGATTGATGGGGTGATAAGCGGAGCGATCGCCTCAGAGTATCAACGGACCCGTATTGAAAGAATATGTGACGAACTTGGAATCAAATCATTTACCCCCTTATGGCATAAAAATCAAGAGCTTCTGCTCAGAGACCAGGTCAAAGCAGGGTTTCACATCATCGTTGTAGGCGTGTTCGCACAGGGGTTTGACGAGACGTGGCTGGGCAAAACCATTGACGAAGAAACCATTGATGCTCTGGTATACCTCAATAAAAAGAATGGGATTAACATCGCTGGTGAAGGAGGGGAATTCGAGACACTCGTGCTCTCCGGGCCTATGTTTTCCAAGAAGCTTGTCATCGATGAGTCCTTAAAAGAATGGAGTCGAGACTCCGGTGTTTTCCAGGTGAAAAAAGCCCATCTTGAACTATGCTAATATCGAATGTAATGAAGAGCGTAGAGTTGTTGCAGGAATAAAAAGAGCCGTTGATCAATGTTTTTTTCATCAGGGAATTCCTTGGTGACCACTGCAAGGATCTCTTTGACAGGCTTTGTTCCGTCGCACTGTTTCCAGATCGCTGATCCAAGCTTGTCAAGCTTTGCTTCAAAAACATTCTCTTTCTTCAGTACTCTACAGAAGGATTTCCCAATCTTACTGGTGAATTTTGGAACTACTATCGTGACAAGGCCATCGTCGTTAGTGGACCAGTGAAAATCTAACCGTATCGGTTTGTATACGAGAAACTCATCAACCGTCGGCAGTCCTTTACTTTTCGTCTTTCGCGTAAATTTCCCTCAACGGGATGTAGGCAAGGAGCGCTGCGATGAAGACCCAGACGAGCACTGATGGTAAGATCGGCGGGTATTCGAAGATCGTAAAGTTTAATCCTCCGATGATGAGGAACGCGACAATGACACCCATCAGGGCCTCTCCTGCGATTAACCCCGCGGTGAGAAGAAGTCCGGTTCTTATAATCTTTTCTTTTGGTGCAACATCGGTCTGTTTGATAGCAAGATCCCAGTCGCTGATCTCTTCTTCTTCAGCAGACCCGTATTTCTTCATGATCGCCCTGTTGGTGATGGCACGGACGATACCACCAGCAAAAATAGGGGTACTTAAGGTGAATGGAAGATAAATTCCGATTGCTACCGGGAGAACAGGGAGGTTAACGAGGATGAGCGCAAAGGCAAGCACCGCCCCGGCGACCACGAACGGCCAAACCAGTTGGCCACCAAGGACACCTTGGACGATCCCTTGCATGAGAAACGCCTGCGGCGCAGGCAGATTTGTACTCCCAATGTGATACGCTTTATCCAACGCTTGAATAACCAATGCAAGAATAGGTGCGGCCGCAGCAACACCGATGAGTTCAGCAATCTGTTGATTCCGTGGTGTCGCACCGATCATCTGACCGCAGGTTAACGACTGCAGCACATCCCCTGAGATTGCAGCAGCACAACATATAACCGCGGCGATGAGAATCGCGATACCTGCAGCACCAGTATTGCCGGAAAGACCAAACCCAAGGAGAATCAATGACGTGATCAATAATACCGAGACCGTAACCCCAGAGATCGGGTTGTTCGATGATCCCAGCAGCCCAGCCATGTACCCCGCAATCGCACTAGCAACGAATGCGAATAAAATGGCGAACACCGCCATGATTGCAGAGACTGCCCATAAACTTGAAATCCACACATACAACAGGAAGACAGGGATGGTTAGTGCCCCAATCATCAGGAAAACGAACTTGATGTTGAGATCTGTGTCTGTCCTTTTTTTTGTTACCTCTTTCCCGCCTTTAATACCTGCCACTGCTTCTTTGATACCGCTGGCAAGGTTCGATCGGAGTTTGAAGATTGTGTATAGACCACCGACGACCATCGCGCCAACACCAATGTACCGAATGTAGTTCCCCCAAATAGCAAAGAAACCCCAGATCTGATATCCCATATCTGCGTTTCCGAATCCTAACGCAAGTGCATCGGTTACTTGTGAAGGAGAAACCGGTGTGGGAAGGCCTGTTGCTAAGGCAATAAGGGGAACAAGAATCACCCAGCCGATAAGACCTCCGACGAAGACGAACGCGGCTATTTTAGGTCCTATAATCCAGCCGACACCAAGTAAGGCGGGAGACGTGGCAACTCCACCATAGAAAACCCCTGATTTTTCTCCGCTTCCGATGTCGAATTTTCCGATATTTGCAATCCCATGGACTGCGCCAGCAAATATTTTAAGACCAACCTGACTGAATTTGAATAAACCTGCAGTCAACACACCAACGATAAGCCAAACCGCACTGACACCGCTTCCCTGAGATTTCTTTCCTGTTTCAGCTTCACTTCCACCAACCGTTGTGGTTAGCACCGCGGCGACCGCAACTCCTTCAGGGAACGGAAGATCGGTTTTAATAATCAGTGCCCTTCGAAGAGGCACCATCCAAAAAACACCAAGCATACCACCAAATAACGCAACCAGTGTTGTTTCGATGTAATGAATCTCTGTCCAGGTTCCCATGATAACAAGGGCAGGGATGGTAAAAATAACTCCAGCGGCGAGTGCCTCACCGGCGGCAGCACCCATCATCCCGATGTTGACTTCTAAAATCGTCCCTTTAAAAGGTTTGAGAAATGCGAACGCCATAACCGCCCCTGGGATAACCGCAGACACTGTCATACCTGCGTATAAACCGAGATACGCGTTTGCCGCTCCAAGAATCACTGCGAGAATGGCCCCGACCAACACCGCTTTCAAGGTTAGTTCCGGTATCTTTTTTTCAGCTGGAATAAATGACTTGAAATCGTCTCGAGATGACATAGATAATCAATATGATAAATATATTTCAGTGTTTATAAAACCATCGGTAAAAAGTTACTCCCTATGAATACACAAAAATGATTATATCTCAAGAGGGTAGCGCAAGATTCCAGCAAGGCCACTAAACGCAGCATACAACGACTCGCCTTCCTCGCTATTCCTTGAAATAAGCTTCACCGTAGCACTTGTTTTTTCCGCAAGATCAGACAGTTCATCGACCAAATCCACTTTTTGTATTATCTCCATTGGGATTGAGGTTTGACACGTCGGGCAAGCAGGGGGCGTAAAACTCTCGAAATCCTCCTCGCTTAAGGTTTTTTCTTGCGTATAGCCACAGGATTGACATTTCATAGTGATCCGGTACTTCCGCAGATCCTCGGAAAGAAGCAAGGTATCAACCACACCCATCTCAAGTGCTTTTCTTACTTGATGTTCCCCGTATACCGCCATGCTTTTCTCTGACTTCGTCACCTGAGATAAGAACCGCTTCATGATATTTTTTTCCTGAGACACCTTGAGGTCCGTCATTTTATCGGACGCTGTAGCAATCAGCTCTCGCAGCCCAAATTCATCGGTATAACCGGTATCAAACGTATCGATGATTTTCTTCTGAATCTCATAATGAAGATACACTTCATCAACGAAATAATGTTTCGTTGGACCAGGGCCGCCTACCAAAATACCTTTCAATTTCGGTTCCCCAAGAAAGATTTCACTTGCCCGCTCACCGCATTTCACGAACCATTCATGGGCAGCAATCTCTGTATTCCGTTCGAATCTTCGCTGGGACTGACCTCCTCTCCCGTGTTTCCCAGGAACCTGCGATGTCATGTAACGAATCATCTCAATGCGACTGCCACGCAGCATCCCAATCGTGCACTCTCTTCGATCAATAAGAAATAACCCATAGATTTCCTTCTCAGTGAGTATCTCCTCCAATGGTTGTGTATAAAACTCTGAGTCACAACGGTACAGAAATGTGACCAAAGGCATGGGGGGCTCAAGGATGTAGGCGACCATGTCCGTTTTATCAGCACCAACGCTTTTATGACCGACAAACATGGCTAACCCATTCGGTGGTGGCTGCTTGAAAGTTTTCAGGCGGCTCATGATCGATTCGATCGCAGATAACACATTCTTCATCGTCGTCTTTGACTTAATGTTCTGTGATTGCGAGTACTCATTTCGAAGATAGGATACGACGTCAAAGATTTGTTTCGACGGCGGGACGTACAATGAGATAAGTTCGGTGTGTTTCCCTCTGCATTTCTTCAACTCTTCCAGTTGGCGTTTCAGATCGTAGATCTGCCGCTGGGTCATTTCATCTGCCATTGGTCATATCACCTTTTTTCTTCTCGTATGTTAATCATGTTTCAAAATCATTGAACGAGGTTGTTATAATGAAAACCGTTCCCCTCTCATAGGGGTAAGCACTTCTGCGGTATCTTTTAATGATTCCACAAGTGGTGCGCGGTTAGCACTATGGAATAAGATGATTTTTTCTGGGTTGCATTTCTTTGCGAAATCGACAAGATCACTATGACCAGCATGCGCAGAGAAATCATAGTATTGCACTTCGCAGTGCACTTTTTCGGTGACACCGTAGAAATTTAATTTCCCTTTCTCTATCAGGAGTCTACTGTTGGTCCCAGGGATCTGATATCCTGTGAGAAGAACCGCGCTTTTCTTATCGTTCTTCAATTTGTTCATGTAGGATAGGACAGGACCACCGTCCATCATACCACTGGAGGTGACAATGACCTCTCCGTTCATCGCCCGCTTTCGGGTCTGTTCTGAATGAACCATATTGACTTTCTTCAGCGCCCTTTTGAGGTCTTCGACGGACCGGAGGTATTTCGGGTACTTCAAATAGAGCTTTGAAATCTTTCTACCCATGCCATCAAACCAGATATCGTGTCCTGCATTACTCAGGACGAGGAGGAGTTCTTGCGAGCGGGAGACCGCGAACGCGGGGACGATCGCAGTACCACCTCGATTGACGACTTCGTCGATTTTTTCAAGAAATTTCCTTTCTAATTGCTTCCTGTTTTCATGTTCCCTGCCTGCGTATGTTCCTTCCATGAAAAGCATGTCACAAGGGATTGGTTTTGTGCCTTTGACTAGTCGTGTGTCGATGACATTGAGATCCCCGGTGAACAACAGGCGTTTATCGCCGACGAGTTCAAACATTAGTGCGCCAGGGATATGGCCAGCGGAATGGTAATGAACACTGTAGTTCTCGCCAAGGTCGCGTTTCTTCCCTGGTTCGACGGGGACATAGCTATGTTCAGCTTCTTTCACATCGGCATTGGTAAACGGAATTGAGTACCCATCCATCTGGGCGATTTTGACAGTATCTTTTTGTAATAAATTGCTTACAACCGCGGTTGGTTCTGTGGCAATGATACGATGATCTGATTGAGAGCAGAGCCAGGGGATCATCCCGCAGTGATCAAGATGCGAATGCGTAAGGAATGTGAGGTCAACTGGTGGTGGCGGCAAGGGAAACGTTGGTGGTTTTCCTGGTGACATCCCGTAATCAAAGAGAAATCTCATATTCTCGATTTCAAGTACCATTGCAAGATTTCCGACTTCGTCACTGCCACCAAGAAATTGACATTTAATACCAGAATCCATTTATATCAAACCTTTTCATAATCAGGGCCTCCTAAAGAAAAAAGAGGTTGATTAACTTTTGGTCATCTATCCAGAGGCTTTACAATCAACGTTGTTTCGTCTTTATCGACGATGACGACCTTCGTATTTGTTTCGATAACCGTATCTGATTTCGCCTGCCAATATTCTCCCTTGTATCGTACGAAACCAGTTTTCTCTGGGCTGATGCGTTCGATTGTTACTGCGTGTTCCCCAGCAAATTTACCTACTGGTGATTTTTTCTTTCGGATCTGAAGTATTTTGTACAATAGGAATGCGAAGAAGACTGCGAAGAGCACGATGATAAGCAGCATGATGGTTAGCGCATCGGTCATATATTCACCTGATATCAACCATTTTCTCGTTGGATAGCTTGGGATGAGAAATATCGATCCAAGGATAAGGCAGATGATCCCGCCGATTCCGACAGCACCAAAGCCAGGGATGACGAATATTTCTACCGTAAGCAGTAGGCATCCGATAATTATAAAGATTATGCTTAACGTAGAGATGTTAAATCCAGACCCGATCAGTGAAAGCAGAATTGCGATGACACCAAATACCTCAGCACCATAACCCGGTGTCGAGATACCGATAAGCAAGGCAAAAATCCCTAGCATCAACAACAACGAAGTCAGGATGGGATTTGAAATAAGTTTCATTATCTGAATATTTATTGAAGGTGAATACTGGATCTGTTCTGCGTTTTTCGTATGGAGCGTGATTGTGCCAGCAGCTGTTGTGACGTTTCGCCCATCCATATCGTTTAAAAGCTGGTCAATATTTGATGCGACGATTTCGATGACGTTGCTGTTTTTTGCAACGGTCGCATTTACGTTCCTGTTCTGGGTAATGAACAGTTTCGCTAGTGTTTCATTTCTGCCATACATCACTGCTCGTTCTTGAAGCCATTCGACGAGGGCGTTGATGATCTTTGAGTCATTGATGAAATGTGTTCCATCAAGACCTGTTTCAATAGGTTGACATGATCCTATAATGGTGTGATCTGCCATGGCTGCCAGTGGTGTGCTTAGCAAAATAAACGTCCCTGCAGACCATGCGGTCGCTCCACTGGGGGCGACATACCCAATGATTGGGATGTCGCTTTGTCTGATTATCTGAGCGATCTCAAACGTCTGGTCAAGCCCGCCTCCTGGAGTATTCAACAGAAGGATCACAGCTTGAGCTTCGTTTGCCTCTGCTTGTTTTAAGCTATCTGTCATCACTTCGACTGTGGATTGATCAATGGTTTCGGTGATTTCAACAAGAAGAACACTGGATGTTTGCGCGGATACACTACTCGATAAAAAAAGAAGAAGAAAAAAGAAAAAAACCAGAGGAAGGTAGGTCTTTTTCATTATTCAACTTTTTTATTGACTGCTTTTGCTATTCCGGCCATCGTTCCAATTTCACCGCCGGGAACAATGATAAGGTTTTTCTCCCGTGCTATCTCCGTGAGGGTCTGTAATTCTCGAAGCCGTAAAGCGATCGGCGTTTTTTCATACAGTTTTGCCGCCTCCGTCATTTTCGCTGAGGCTAGAAGTTCTCCTTCTGCCATAATGATCCTTGATCGTTTCTCTCGCTCGGCTTCTGCTTGTTTTGCGATTGCCCGGAGCATT
>DATLAF010000188.1:0-3523 GCA_035527635.1 Thermoplasmatota archaeon
CACCCTTGTTTCTTCATCATCCACACGGAAGAACCCTGAACTATTCTTGGATAACGATCCACGAATCACTTCAGCCATGACCCTGGATGATCCATCCAGACCATCTGATGAAACCCAATACGACACACCATCCGGTTTCGCTCCAATGCTGCTTTCATCCCTCCCATCGTTTACTACGCGTTTCCCGTCGCGAACCATCGATGAAAGAGACAACAATCCAATCATACAGACACCCCAGAGAAACACGAGACACAGGAGATCCAGATATTGCTCCCCAAAGCGGTTCATATGGATGGTGATTGCTTTACTTTCGGCCCCAAACGCAAGCAACGTCCGATAGGTAATCAACACCAACGCACCAAGACCTATTACATAGCCGGGGAGGACAAACAGTTTTTTCATCGTACTATCAGCACACATGAATACGTGAATTAATATATAAATCTCACGAAAAAACAGCTGTTTTTACCTCCTAAAACACCCACGGACACCCCCTGGTGAGCAGAACCGATACCGAATGTACAGACACCAGGTAACACTTGTACAACAGGACCTTAATAATCGAAGAACCAAAACATTACCACAAAAAGAAAAATAGGACGGAGAAAAGAATGAAAAAAAATACACATATAAAAACAACGAGCAAACGACTCATCATAAAACCGGTGCTCTACACCACCCTCTGCCTGATCTTCGCAGCTTGTTTCATGCCCCTTGTCAGTGCCTGTACACCAACCCCACAAATACATCTACCTGATCAACCAGTGACCATGATTGCTACTGATGGTGATGTCTCATATTTCGACATCGACCTTATGAACGTACCACCGGACCTTGATGTGACAGATGGATACTATAAAGGATGGTGTGCCGACCGATTGGTCGTGATGCCCCGAGGCGAAAAACTCACAGTACAAGTATGTAACAGCAACGAACCTATAGTCCCAATGAGCATACGTCAAAAAAGTTGGGGAAAAATAAACTATATCCTGAACCATAGAAACGGCGCGACCATGAAAGATGTACAAGACGCGTTTTGGTATTTACTCAGTGACTATCCCTACTCCTCCCTATCCAGTACTGCTCAAATGCTAGCAGATACCGCACAAGATGACTACCTACCACAACCAGGAGACCAAATCGCCATTCTTCTAAAACCAATACAAAACGAATCAAATCCATGGCCATTCCAATTCACGTTTATACAAGTCGACCTCCCTTATGAAGAACCAACAGACGATGAAGAACCTATTATCCTAGCGGCTCCAACACGAATAAGCCATGGTCTCCATTATAACACCCTTACCCCAATCGCGAACGCAAACGGCCCCTACAACGCCATCTGCTATGATGTAACCGAATTCGACGGTTCAGCAAGCTACGACCCAGACGGACTCCTCATCTCCTACAAATGGAGTTTTGGAGATGGAACCAGCGCAGAAGGAAAAACAGCGTCCCATTCCTATCCACACCCAGGAATCTACAAAATCTCTCTCACTGTGATTGACAACTATGGAATCTCAGACACAGACACAACGAACGCCACCATCATTCAACCAAATAGACCACCGACAAACCTGATCATCGGCTGTGTAGCGAACGGAACGATAAACACTGAGTACTCCAATGCGTTCGGATCCATTGACGAAGACGACGACACCATCGCTTATACGATAGCATGGGGAGACGGAACTACCAACCAAACCGGATTTCTCCCAAGCGGAGAGTTTTTCAGCCTCTTCCACCAATGGGATACACCAGGAAATTATACGATCACCCTGACGGCAACAGACGGCGTACTTACCGCATTCTCTGAAAAGGAAGTCACCATTCATGAGACATTCATCGCAGACAACATCTGGCTCGTCGGCCTTGCACTGCTCGCAATCATCGCCCTGCTTGCCATACTCCTGTACTCACGAAAGAAAAAGAACACCAAATAAAACTCCCTCTCGCCTCCTTTCTTTTTTTTTTATTTTTTTTATCCACCAGATATACTTCTCAATTAACAGAATATGGTTTAAAAATAGGATTATATTCCGCATCATTGTATGGTTAAATTATATTTTAACGGGGTTTACATAAACAATCTGTACAAAAAGAACACCTCACTAAGGATTCAAAAGAAATAAAGTTTAGCTTTGAACTAACACATCTGACTACATTATTTACTTTCATAAAAGGAAACATTTATAAACAATTATCCTTTTATAAAAGGAATATGAAAGACATTTTTAAAACCATTCTTCAAGAATTCCACGAACGATCACTCCCTGAACTCGTCTCTAGAAATTACCAGCTCCCAGATAACGACCAGATTCAAACTCTCATTGGACTTCGGAGAGTAGGAAAGACATTTCTCCTGTACCAGAAAATAAAAGAACTCACCCTCAGGGGGATCCCAAAAGAAACCATCCTGTTCATCAACTACGAAGATGAACGACTACTCAATCTAAAAGCTGAAGACCTTCATCTTCTTCTTGAAGCATATTTCGAACTTTATCCAGAGAACGTTTCGAAAAAACTCTATCTTTTCTTTGACGAAATACAAGCAGCCCCCTCATGGCATCTCTTCATCAAACGACTCTATGAACAAAAAAATTTACGTATCTACATCACTGGTTCTTCATCAAAACTCCTGAGTTCCGAGCTTGCTACCCAATTACGAGGACGAACACAAGCTCATTCTATCTACCCACTCTCCTTTTCCGAATTCCTCAAATTTAAACAATTTGAACCAGGAAAAAACATTACCTACTCACGACAACGTTTTCCCCTAAAAAAATTGTTCACCGAGTACCTTGAATACGGTGGGTATCCAGATGTTACCCAACGAGATAACCTTCTCGAAAAAGAAGCGATGCTACGAAACTATCTTGATCTTATCATCTATAAAGACATCGCTGATCGCTATAAAATCAGAAACACCCTCCTTCTTAAAAATCTCATGAAATACATCGTCACAAACACAGCAAAACACCTTTCACTGAATGCATTCTACGAATCAATGAAACAAGACTCCCTTGTGTCCAAAGACACGGTGTGGGAATACTTCTCCTACCTTGAAGAGATAGGATTTGTTTACCAAATAACAAAATATTCTCCTTCATTAAAAAAACAGTATAACGCCCCAAAAAAAACCTACATCGCAGACAATGGGTTTAAAAAAATTTATGGAATGAATTTTTCTGAGGATGCAGGACGGATTCTCGAAAACATGGTATTCCTCGAACTGAAACGACAACAAAAAGAACTCTTCTACTTCAAAGACAAATATGAATGTGATTTCATCATCAAAGAAGGAAAGCGTATCACGAACGCATACCAAATATGCTATCACCTCAATAGAGAGAACACTGAACGAGAGTTACACGGTCTTAATCAAGCCATGGCCACGCTCCGAATAAAGAATGGAGCAATTCTTACATTTGACCAAGAAAAAAAACTCACCATAGAGGAAAAAACCATACCTGTCATACCCGTCTGGAAATGGTTACTAGTTTAATCTTGCATCCTTGTTTCA
>DATLAF010000189.1:0-12837 GCA_035527635.1 Thermoplasmatota archaeon
CTTGGTGATATGGGTATTGGTGCGATGATTGTTTTTATCGCAATGGTACTCGTTGCTGGTATCGCAGCTTCAGTATTGATTCAAACTGCGAATCGTTTAGAGATTCAAGCAATGCAAACCGGTCAAGAAACAACTGAGGAAGTTGCGACCGGCATTGGTCTTGAGGACATTACTGGTCAGATAGGAAATTATGTCGGATATACCAACGGTTCAATACTAAATGTCACAATCTGTGTGTCTCCACGTTCTGGCTCTAAAGACATCGATTTGTCAAACACTATCATAGAGCTATCAGATTCTACAAATAAATATCTCCTCTTATACAACACAACGCTTGGAGCTTTAGCCCCAGCTGCTACGGGGGTATTTGACACAGTATCATTTGCTACAGACGCCTCGTTTGGTATCATTGTCTTGGAAGACGCTGACGGTTCATGCGTAACGGCAAATCCGGTCATCAATAGAGGAGATCATGTCCTTCTTACAATGTCCGCTGGAGCATTATTCGGAGGACTAACGGAGAGAACAGATATCTGGGGAATGGTCATACCTGAAAGCGGTGCACCTGGTGTGTTTGCCTTTAGAACACCTGCGTCATACCCTGACACCATCTACGACCTCTATTAGCGCGCAAACTAAAAACCACAACCTTTGGGTGTAAAACACCCACCTATCTCTTTTTTTTATTTTTTTCCTTTGATTATCTTATGATGAGAATTTTTCTATATTAAACCCATAGTTTTTTATGCTGTTTTGTGTTTCTGTATCATGTGGTGGGAGTACTTCTTCGCACCCATGTGAACACATTGGGTATGAGGTGAGCGAGAGTTCTATGCCTTTCAAAAAACTCAAAACAGATTTCAATGCAGATATCGGTATCGGTGCATTGATTATTTTCATTGCAATGATCATGATTGCAGGTATCACCGCTTCCGTTATGATACAAACCATGAGCAGCCTCCAACAGCAGGCAGTAAAAACAAGTGAAAATACCTTGAGAGATATCTCAGGCGGCCTTAAAGTCACCTATGTGAGTGGTTATGTGCAGAATTCAACAATTACACAACTCGCCATCTTTGTAAGTACCACTGTAGCTTCTGATGATATCGATCTTACCTATGGGATTCTTTCTCTTTCCGATTCAGCAAAAAAAGTAATATTAAATTATTCAAGTGCGTGCTTTAATCATACGATATCCAATGGTTTATTCGGTACGCTTAATACCAGTAGACTGACCTCCTCTCAATATGGTATCATTGTAATACGAGATATCGATGGCTCATGTAACGCAACAAAACCAGTCATTGATGATGAAGATATAGTAGTCCTTGTCGTGAACACAACCGCATGTTTCTCAGGAATAGGAACACGCACCGATGTCACAGGAGAGCTTTACCCAGAGCATGGTATGCATGGAATCATTGGTTTTACTACACCGAGCGTATTCATAAATACAATTGTTGATTTACAACCGTAACCTCCTCCTTTTAAATAAAATAGTTACAACAGCTTCATTTTCACTTTTATGTTACATCCCAAGATATCCTCGTAATCCTATATCAACCGCTATTGAGGTGATTGCAACAATCCATGCAAATGGAACAAAATAACAAAAGCTGACAAGGGCATGGCTACCTCGCAATGATCGTATCGTGAGTCCCATGAGAAACGAATGGATAAGTAAAACTATGAAAATCAGGAAAAAATTCTGCGTAAAAACCTCAGGAGGAACAGTCGTAAGGATTGATCCAACATCAACCGGTGTTCCCTCAAAGGGATGCCCTGCTTTGCTGGTGAGGAGAATGGTATTCAGATGCCGTGCCACAATAAAAGAAATATAGATAGAAAATGAGATACCAAAGGTAATCCCCGCAAGCAATGCAGATGTTGTTCGTACGATTGCGAGTTTTTTTACGCGAAGGTCTCGGATCTTCCTAATGTTCTCTGCAATCATTCGAGATACCGTGCGAGGATTGGCTGCTGCCGCGGTTGCCTGTCGGAACATTTCACAGGATCGTTGAATGTAGTTACTTCCTGTATCCACCCCGAACCATTCCCAGGCGGCATCATCATTAATTCGCGTTCTCAATCGACGATAAAGATCTCGGATGTGTCTTGAGAGAACCCCATAGTCCTTCTCGCTAAGGTAATATATGGAATCGTTAATTCTCCCTCCTCGCATAGTGGAAATAGAACCTAACGCAGGAAGAAACCCCATAAAATTACGTTCTTTTCGTGACATATGCCCCTCTTCACGGAGTGTTTTTATCCCCGGGATGAACAACGGTGTCAATCCTCCTACGATCAGTATCTCTATCGGAATCATTGAAAGAACCGGGAGCGTGAGATAATATTTTAGAACCGAAAGCCCGATGCAAAGAATAATCGAGACGATTAGCGTGCTTTTAAAGGTGCGCAAGAGCGACAGTTCGACTTCCCCTTTATCACCGGTACAATGCCACATCTCATCTGGTGGAATCATAGAACGCAGCAAATATAGAAGCATTCCCTCTGAGGCGATCATCATGAAAGATGAGACATAAATAAAGGTACCCATATCCTGAGACCCCATCACCATCGGTAGTACGATACCAAGAGACATCACAAAGATAATGGCAATAAGAAGACTGACATATACCTCACTTAAAATAATGATATTTTCATTGCTCGCTTCATAGATGGTCTTATATTCCTGAAGAACCGCGTCTTGCTCATGCTCAATGAACTCTCGATGCTCAACACCACTATCAAGACTTTGCGAAAACCGATCAAGAAAATCTCGGAGGATCTTACTTGGTGTTCTTTCACCGATGAAAAGGAACGTCTTTGAAATAGGGACACGCCATTGATTAGCAAGCACACTGATCTTTCGTAACTCCTCCCCAAGACTTTTATAGGCTTTATTCCCACCAAGCACATTTATGATATCTTTTAAACTCAAATCTGAAATTGCCAATACCCTAATATGGGTGATGAAAAAATGCATTTTGCCATTAATATCAGACTCCCTGTTTTTCCAGCTAATATACGGGTAAAAAACTCCAAGAATGATTGGTATCATCCCACCGAAAATAAATGTTGCAGGATTATACTGCAACGGGGTAGATACAAGTAGCTGGAGAAGAAATGGTAAACACATCACCAGAACACCTAAAATGATCAATGGAATGAAAATAGATCTAATGAATTTCTTTCGATCTTCAAGACTGCGATACGCGATCTTTATATCTTGCAATGAATCTTTTTTTGTTTTTTGATCCATTTTTGATTTATTTTTCTTCTTTGCATCCTCTTTAGCCATTATCCCTCACACTGAAATCGGTAACCCTTTCTCACCTTCCCTATAGAACCCCCAGATGCATTGGACTACCTCATAGTAGTCCATAATATCTTCTTCAACCATACGATCCAGGATATGCTTCCGTCGTTCATGCTCATCATAGATCTTTGCAGTATCTGAATATCCTGCGTTTTTCGCTATCTTTTCTTCCAGAATGAAACTATTTCTGTTAGCTTTAAAGACATGGACGTCCTCATCAGATTTCCAGGTAAATGCTGTACGCGACATAATCCCGTCGACCTCTCTATTATATCCTTCGATTTCATCGATAGCCGTGCATCTCCTGATCATTTTCCCGTTACGTTCGATAGCAAGTTGTATCACCACAAAGTCAAGGTTATCCATAAACGTTTTCGGAACATTAATCGGATCACCGGTAAATCGCTGGATAACCTGGGTGATACTACCTGCATGAAATGTTGTCATGCAAGGATGTCCTGTTTGCATCGCTTGGAACACAATATTACCCTCCGCACCTCTGACTTCACCAGGGATAATATAATCAGGCCGTGACCGCAATGCGGCTTTTAAGAGGTCAAATAGGTCAACCTGCCCTTCTTTTGGTCCAGTTGTCTTGGTCAAAAGACGTTGCCAAACCGTATGAGGAACTTGAAGCTCAGGGGTCCCTTCTGCAGTATAAATCTTTTTTTGAGGGGGAACAAACGGAATAATAGAGTTCATGGTTGTTGTTTTTCCACAAGCGGTTCCCCCACAGAGGAAAAAACTCCGTCCATACTGCAGACACAACCAAAGATAGGCTGCGATACTTGAGTTGATCGTTCCCCATTTAATCAACTGTGTAACACTGATCGGAGTTTCAGTAAACCTCCGGATCGTCATACTTGGTCCTTTGATGCTCACCGCAGAACTATAAATAATATTCCCTCTACTCCCATCAGGTAACACACCATCAACAATCGGTCGACCTTCACTGACCGGTGCACCCATTTTTTCACTAATCGCCCGAGTAAAATCTGGTGCTTCTTTCTCCCCGACAATAATATTTGTCTTAATCATTCCGAACACTTTATGGATAAGATGTATCTTCTCATTGGCGACAAAATGAATATCCTCAAGATAGGGGTCTCTCATGAATGCCTCAAGAGGACCACCACCAACAAGAGTCTTGATAATGTAATACTGTAACACACTCTTTTGATATGATGTGACCTTTACCTTCTCTTGTTTCGATACCTTCCCTTTCTTTTTTGCTAAATCAAGTTTCACTGCTTTCTCATCAATAACGGTGATTTCATCGATAAGCTCTTTTAACACCTCTCTCATCTCATCATCAGTAAGAACACTTTTTTTTTCAGGGGCTTTCTTTACAATCAATTTAAGGACAACATCGAGCTTTTCTTTTAGTACATCGTTTACTATTGGTTCAATGACATGGTATTCTAACTCGTCCATATCCTGTGTTCGGTAAATGTGGATAAAAACAACCCCTTTGGTAGGGTAAATAAAATTAGGATACGATTCATTTCTGACCTCCCGAGGTACCTTACTATAAAAAATTGGTTTTTCCATATTTTGTTTTATTGACATGAGATATTCTTTGAGGTGTCGATTATCGACGAGAAGCTGCTCTACTTCTTCTTTTTGCATTATATCCATGTTTCACTCACCTCTGTTCTTCATTCATTACGTTTATTCCGTCCCCATTGCCTTCCTCTTTTTTTTCCATATCATCTTAGATTGAGATAGGTAACGCTTTTTCCCCCTCTCTATAGAAGGTCCAAATGAATTGAACCACTTCATAATAATCAAAGATTTTCTCTTCAAGCATACGCTCTAGGATATGTTTCCTGCGGTCAAATTCTTCATAGATTTTCATTGGATCGGTTAATCCTGCCATTTTTGCTATTCGATTTTCTAAAATGTAACTGTTTCTGTTCGCTTTGAATGACTGGGTATCATCGACCGCGTTCCATTCAAAGGCCTTACGGGACATAATCCCGTCGACTTCTTTGTTATATCCTTCTATTTCGTCAACAGATAATACCCGTCGAATGCGTTTTCCGTTCCGTTCAACCGCCATTTGAATTAATACGACATCAAGGTTATCCATAAATGGTTTCGGAATATTAATCGGATGACCGGTAAATCGCTGGATAACCTTGGTAACGCTCCCTGCATGAAATGTCGTAATAACTGGATGACCGGTTTGCATCGCTTGAAAGACGACACGCCCCTCGATCCCCCGAGTTTCTCCAGGGATAATATAATCTGGTCTGGATCGAAGACCTGCACGAAGAAGATCTTCTAACTCGATATGACCCTCCTTTGGCCCTGTGGATTTTGTTAACAACTGTTGCCATACCGCGTGAGGAACCTGGACTTCAGGAGTGTTTTCAACAGAGAAAATCTTCTTCTCAGGAGGAATAAATGGGATTATTGCATTCGCAGTCGTTGTTTTACCAGAAGCGGTCTCTCCACAGACAAACAAGCTCCTGCCGTACTGAAGACACAACCAGAGATAGGCAGCAACTCCTGCATCGAATGTCCCCCAGTTCATAAGTTGAGTAACACTTATTGGTGTCTCACTGAATTTTCTAATCGTCATTGTCGGTCCTTTCAGACTCACATCTTTGCTGTGGATAATATTCACTCTGCTCCCATCAGGGAGTGTTCCATCAGCGATCGGTTGTCCTTCACTTACAGGACTGCCGATTTTCTCACTAAATTCTTGAGAAAAGGTATTTGCCCAGGCCTTATCGATAAAAATGTTTGTCTTTATCATCTCAAATACTTTATGGATGAGATGAACATTTTCCCCTGTGATAATATGGATATCCTCCAAATATGGATCTCGCATGAATGGTTCAAGAGGGCCACCACCAATAATGTTTTTTGTGATATCATATTCGATACTTTTTTTTTCTACAGAAGTCATTCGAAGTTTTGCCCCCGTTACTTTAGCGATTCCCGCTGATCGTTCGTCAATAATGGTGAGTTGGTCCATTAATGCTCTGATAGCTTCCTTGATTTCATTATCTGTTTTTACTGACTTCCAGAAAGGTGCTTTCTCATAGATTAAATCAAGCAACTGATCCCGTTTTATTTTTTCCTTTTCATTCAGACTTGGCTCTATCGCATGATATTCCTTTTCTTCCATATCCTTGGTTCGGAAAATATGAATAAACACCGACCCTTTCGTCGGATAAATGATATTTGGGTATTTTTCCTCCTTCAGATCACGAGGTAATTTACTATAAAAGATAGGGCTCTCCATTTTATTTCGTATCTCGTCAAGGTACATCTGGAGATGAGGGTTCTCTTTGATGATTTTTTCTTCCTCTTTTTTTTCCATCTTTGTCATACCCTTCCCCTCCTTAAAACGCGACACCACTCGATTCGATAGTCAGACCAACTCCGGGTCGGACTGAGAATCTCGTGACCGGGTCGTATTTATATCGTGCACCGTTAAATTTCTCAAGATACATGTTGTAGACAATCCCGATGCCGGGGGCGGACTCCCGAGATGTCCGGAAGTGAATAGTTGTTATCATCCGGAACGTATTATGAATTTCTTCAGACCATTCTGTTGGATTTGCGGTGATGAAAATAATCTTTCCCGAGCCAGTCAGTCGATTGAAGAAACTGGTAAGATCAGTCAAATTCTCTTTATTTATGCTATCTTTCAGCAGCGTGGAAAGCGAATCAATAAAAATGATCTCAGGATCAAACAGTTTTCTCCCAGTGAGTAACCCTTCAAGGAATGTTTTCCGTGGGAGTGTTTCTGCAAGCGTTACCTCCGTGGAGATAAATAATAACTTACCAGCCATGAGAAATTTTCGGACATCATATCCAACTGATGCCGTTTGTCGGAGAAAACTCTTAATGGTAAATTGTGTCGACACATAGGAGCAAGAATAATTATTTTTTAACAGACTGTAACAAAATCGTTGACAGAAAATACTTTTACCGGTTCCTTCTTTTCCTTCGATGAATATCAAGGAGCCATTTGGGATTACTTTTCCGAATCGTTCTGCAAATCCATCTTTTTCTCCTTTTCGTTCTAAGATGACGGATTTAACTCCTTCCATATTTCCTCATTCTCTCTTTTTTTTTATTTTTTAATTCATAAAAGCAAAGTCTTTATCAACAGCTAGTGGTCCAACAACCCGTAACGTATGGTCACCGGTTGTAAGCGTTGTGTTGACATAGAGATTTGTAACTCCTTCAGCGGGAATTGAGGTATTCTCAAAATAATACTGTGAAATCCCGATGAGTTCCCCATCGATAAAGACCTGAAAGGTCTGATTCGTGGTGGTAAGTCGTACTCCACCAATGTTTTTCAGATAGAAGATATAGTATGTTCCTGTCATCGGGATTATATTTGGATCATTGATGATTGCAAAGTCGGTATTAAGTTGTTCTATTACGCGGTCTCCACGATTCGAGAGACTTGTAGTGACATTCATTGTTACTGCGATAAAAACTCCTGATACCATTCCTGCGACAATGACTGCTGCGATGAAGAAGATGACATGTGTTCCGGTCAAACTAAATCCCATTTTTTTTCCACCTCATTCCGTATACGTATAGTAGTCTGCTACACCATTATTTGTAATTACTTTCATTCGTTTCGATCCTTCACCAGCTACGTCAACAACACGAAAATACACGGTATTTTCGGGATAGAGGTGTTGGTGAGAACAACTGAACTGATACTCAGATCCGTTTATTAAAATCATAAAATCTCCTGTTAGGAGGGTGACGCTACCAGTATTCTGCACTGAGATATTATAATCGTAATTTGATCCATTAGCGGACCGTGAGATTGTGGTGATGTTGATATCAGATTGGAGTTGGTCTTGAAGTCTCTTTTTCATATCTCCATAGGAAGTATTAATATCCTCGATAGTGGGAAGAAGATCGCTTGTGATGATTTCAACAGCCATGAACAGAGTTAATCCTAGAATTGCAGCTGCTGCTATCAGTGAGAACCCCATCTTTTATGCCCTCCAAATGAGTTCCATGGATGTGCATCCATCGAATCAGATAACCTATAGGTAATATGAAATAAATATAATAAAGTTTATCCTCTATCGAAATATTATTTTTGTTGGTACCCCTCGAGACTTTTTACTATTTTCTCCATATCTCGCTCTATCTTGCTAAGGAACCTGTCATCCAGTTGAAACCCTCTTAGTTTCTGGATAAACAGTAACGATTGGAGATGATCTCGTGTGGGTAGATGAGGTAGATGAGCCCCTGCCTGTGTTGGCTCTTCCGTTATCCCTTTTGAATAATTAATCAAATCTAATCGAACATCTTCAGAAATCCAACCGATGTCAACATAGTATCCCAAGGCATCACCAAGATTATTCTTACCCGTTCTATCCACGAGATACTGCAACCATTTCATAGTAATAACAATGCTTTCTGGATCACTGGGTATCTGTTCTAAGGGCTGCATGTTTTCATTGAGGATATCTGATGGTTCAAAGGCTCTTATGTCCTTTGTCTTTACGAGTTTACCCGTGACCCCTTTCACTCCCTCAATTCGATTTTCCTCTATAATCTTAATACGTTCGTTGAGTTGCTCGACTGCTTCAACAAGTTGCCTCATATCGGTTGTTTGTATTGTGCTGTCATGGAAGGTTTTTTCCTCCTCTTTTAGGAGTGTTGATGTTCCCATTTTCTTTGATTGTTCAGTTTGATTTGGTGAGGTTGTTATTAAGGTATGCAATGAACGTTGAATTTTTTCAACTAATTTGTATAGTTGATTCTTCGTAACTCTGATGTTTTTTTCTTTTAATTTTTCTTTAATTCGTTGCGCGATTTTTTGAGGCAGTATATCTTGTTCAACAATAATGTTTAATTCTCCACCTACCTCAAACTCTTCGAGGAGTTTCTCACCTTGATTTTGATCTCCTTCGCTCATTCACCTGCTCCGTTCTATGAATAGCTTTCCTTTATTTTAAAGTTATGAAAAATTCATTAATCATAGTATCGACATTCTGCTCTATTAGTAGTGGTTCCAATGATTTATTGAGTAGCTCATCCATTTCTTTCTCTGTTATTTTTTCGATTGCCGGTGATTGTATTCCTACGAGTTGTGATGATGGGAAAGCGACTGATGCTCTAGGCGCAGAGGGTTCATCTTGCTTACTATTCATTTCAACAGTGGGTTTGGTAAGTGTCGGGGTGTTGTGTCCTCTTCCGCTGGTTCCGGCTTTATCAAGCATAGATTCGAGATCACCTATTCGTGTTTTAACCCCCTCTACCTCTTCGACGATGTTCTCTAAGGTGTCTAATCTCTTTTTTGTGACTTTTGATAATCCGACAAAAGGGTTCATCTGTTCTGAGACTATTTCGTATAAACTGACGAGGTCATCAAGGTCTTTTGAGAGACTCTCGACTTTCTCAGACATGTTAGTAATTTCTTCTTGATTTTTTTTAATTTGGAAATCAAAATCTTTCATGTTTTGTAGTATGGTTCGTCTTTGCTCTAGTTCTTCTCGTGCCGCGTCTGCTGTCGCTCCAGGTGTTTTATTCCTGACGATATTTGTCGATTCAGGGGTATTCTCAATTTTGGTTGTGAAAGTTTTTTTCGTTGGTTCCTGAGCAGAAGTTTCTTCTTTTTTCTTTTCAGAAGGTTTTTCTGGTGTGTCGAATTTAATTATTTTTCGTTCAGGCTCTGGTCTTTTCTCCTTTTGTACATCAGGTGTTATTTGTTGTTTTAATCCTGGAGTTTTTTGAGCAGTAATTGACGAATCATCATCAGAAGATGTAGGCTCATCTTTTCCTAATTTTAACTTTATCTGTACCCCTCCGTATTTTCCGAACCTCTAGTTGAATCCCAAGTATATCAACTATAAACGTATATTTATACTTTTATGTATTTGAGAATCTGAGGAGTTTATCTCTTTTATTGTTTGTGGTTTTCTGTTTGCTAAAACATATAAAATACCTGGTTCAGTATAAGACAAAATGATTCGAATTATTTCGGAAACTATATTAATTATTTAATACCCTGTAGTTCATTTATCCTTCTGATGTTATGTTTCAGAAAAGGATTTCTTGATGCCTCTTTCTTCTTTTTTTGTTAAAACAAAACGTTTTAAAATAATCAGTAGATGGAGAAATGAAGGAAAAGCATAAGACATATCAATTCGTATCCGGGAATTGGAGATGACGATAATTCAGAATATAGATGATTTAAAACGTACAGATACAAGCCATGATATCATACTTAGCCTTAACCTTAACGAGGAGATTATTCAATTTAATAAAGACGGCGAACAACTTACCGGATATTTGCGCGAGGAGGTACTTGATAAAAAACTCAGTGATGTCCTCGTCCCAGAAGAGTCGACTAAACAATGGAAAGAGATACTTGACTCGATTCGAAAAACCATGTGGATCGATAATTTTGTTCTTCCCATTAAAACTAAAAATAACCAAACATATATGATCACTTGGACTGGTTTTCTTGTAAAAGATGAAAAGGGTATGGTGAAGGATATCTGTATCTTCGGAAAACCACTGAAAACAGAAATAATATCAAAACAATTGTCGAACATATCCTCCGAAACGGCATCTCAACCAAAAGAACCTGACCCACAACCCAGAGTCCCAAATAATTTTTCTGACAAAGTAGTATCAAAGGAACAGCACCAACAGCAAACCCAAGAACTGCCAATGACGCATAATGTAAAAAAAATTTTGTTCGCTAAAGAAAAAAAACCTGTCGAGCAATCCACCAATACCAGGATTCAAGACCAATTCATCAAGCCATTGGTGACTATGGGAAAACTCGTTGAAGGAACGTCGCAAAAACTGGATTTAATGAACAAGTCACTTTCAGACCTTTCAGATAAATATGAAACGATTGCTCAGCGTGTTGCTGAACTTGAAAAGAAGGACCGCCGATGGGAAAAGAAGCACAAAGACCATGAAAAACATCCGAAGTCTGTCGAGGAAGATAACAGGCAATCCGCAGAAAGTCCACAACATTCTGATCTTGAGAAAACCGTGTCAGCTGAGCAACAACCTGCTGAAGAAAAACATACCTTTTTTTCAGATCCCTTTGGATATAAACGACATAGTAAGGACCTTACTTTGAAAAAACAGCAAGTAGAACTCCGTATAAAAGAATTGGAAGCTTTCGAAGCACAATTAATGAAAGAACAGGATATTTTTAACGCACGGGTCGAAGAATTCAGCAGGTGGCGAGATAAATTAATGCTCTTGGAATCAGCAATTGAGACGAGACGACAAGAGCTGATGAAACAGGAGGATTTCGTACTCGTAGAACGCACAAAATCTCCTGAGACCCAAGAAACGCTTGTACCTGAACCAGCGTCTCAGAAGAGGACAGGACCAGCGATTCCTCATTACGATGATGAAACTCTTGATAAAATACCTGAATCTGCGGCGATTATTCAACGGGGGATATTAAAACAAATCAATAGTCCATTTTTAGAATTGGTTGGATATACCACGGATGATATTGTGGAAAAAAGCTTTTTTGATTTTATCGCCCTCGAAGGACTTGCAGACGTAGAGAAATATTACCTCGATCGATTGAAGGGCGATAGTGTTACGGTGTATAAAACAGTGTTTTCTACAAAGGATGATAAAAAAATACCGGTCAAGGTGAATATCAGACAAACTATATATAATGGCGAAAAAGCTGAGATCGTCATTATTACTTGTTTAGGTACGCAAGATGTTCAACCAGTAGATGAACCAAATTAAAGAAAATAACAAAAAAAGAAAAAAGATTGTATTTTCTCTCTCTGATTTTTTTCTAGTTTTATAGATCGCAGACTCGATATTTAAATGCGTTTGGCGATTGAGCCACAAAGATGCCAGATGATCCTATGTCCGGTACAAGTCTTCCATTGAGGATTTCGCCTGGTAAAAGTCCGTTGGTTGTTGGTAGTACTGCTGTGAGATTAACTATGAGGATTGCTTGATCTGTCGTACTCATACCATTGGTTTTCATGACGGAATCATCTCGATCCTGGATACTGATTACTCCAAAGTTTGTCGAATTTAAGAGACTTTCATTGAGTGTATGGAATATACCACTTTCTGAGACTTTGTTTGCTTTGGATGATAGATTGAGACTTAAAACAGAGTAATCATCTAATTGGAGGTATAACAGTGTTTTGTTCATATCGATATCATATGATCCTGCTCGGGGTGTAACCGCTATAGCTAGGTATTCGATTCTTGTTCTATTTTCATCAGTATATCCTGTGACACTGATAACTCGTACACCGCTTGAAACGTCTTGAATGGTTTGTTTGCCTACCGCATATGCTCTTTGTTGTAGGTTTTCTGCGGTTTGTATTATCACACTTGCAGCAACCGCGGCGACTAATACCATTGCAATAAACACGATTAATGTACCAATACCAATATCAGCTTCATCATCATTATAGAGCGTTTTTTTCTCTGGTCTGTGTTTTTTACCTGGTTTGATTGCGATAATGGTGTCGATTCTAAGGCATCCTAACCCTTGTGAGGAATCTACT
>DATLAF010000190.1:0-8024 GCA_035527635.1 Thermoplasmatota archaeon
CTTCCATGGAGTCTCCCGATAACGGAGGGCTTCAAGGGTAAATATAACACCTTCATTAGATTCTGTCAACCTAAAATAAATTCACCAGATGAAATTATTCCGCTTTGAGAGATTCCTTCATCCTCTTGACGATCTCTTTTCTCTTATCTACTGCTCTGGTAAAGAGTTCTGTTGCCAAACTAGCCCAATTCTCATCATGATAAGAATGATGAATATGAGTCACTTCATGAACAGCCAACGAAATCAATTGTGCCCAATGACTCATGTCTCTCAGATGGAATTTGAGCTTGCCGTCACTATCCACCGGATTTATCAAGAGGGATGTAATACCATCATTACATTTCATATTGATAGCACCGGAATCATCGCTGAAAAGGAAACCAGGTCGCCAAGAGATAGCATCATCAGGAGTAAAATCAAACATCTCTTCAATAATAGACTCACAAGCGACAGTCCACAATCGCAGCAAGTCTCTCTTTACTCTTCCCTTGAAATAAGGTTTACCAGGACGACCTGTCCATTCTGTCTTTTTCCACTTTGACGGATTATAACTTTCAACAACCTTTCGTACTCTTGGATTCTCACTTTCGCAAACAACCATAGCCGAGTTTACAAATTGATCCAAACGAAAACTAATATTAGACTTTATATCAACAGTAGAAGTATCATCGAAACTAACATGAGGATTCTTCATTTTGACAAATCCCAAATTTACAGAAGCGGCTTCTTTTATATCAGGGATTATAGACTTAATTTTTCTTTTAGTAATATTCGGGGCAAAACCTACTACCCACATCTTTTTATGAGTACGACGAAGCGCTGACTTCTTGTCAATAGCAAGTTCTTGTATAAACGAATCTAATTCATTACCGCATTTTTGATTCAACATATCACGGTTACTAACAAGTATTTCTCGGCTCTTTGCAGCAGATACTTCAACAATCACCTGAGCTTTACCATCAATAAATCGGATAAACATCGGGACACCCAAAACTCTAACAATCAAGATGCCAGGATGATTACCACCAGATTTATTTGCATGAACATAACCAAACGAAAGTTGACGTACAACCTGACGTTTATAGCACCATGAATTAAAACATTCTCCATTTACATAAACATCACATTGTATCTGAGCGTAGCTCAGATATTCTCTCAAAGTTGCAAGCATGTCATAAGTACCGTAAGGTCTTGTAGCATCGACCAAAATCTTAACACGACATCCCTTTGTAAAAGGATAATCTGTCACATCATATGTCGAGCCATGACCAATAGCATACCATTTCCCAGACCATAGTTCATACTGGTGCTGACTAAAACAAGTCAAGATACGAGCTTTACCAAAGCCGCCGATAGTATTCTGATCTGTTTTAGTTGTCTCGCCCAATGTGAAATATACATTCTCAAGAACATCACGAGACATACCACAGCCATCATCTACGAAATCGACCCAAGCCCTATCCTCTTTCTCTTCTTGCTCAATTGTAATATCAATACGCCTGGATCCTGCATCTATACTATTCTGGAATAGTTCCCGCCAAAACGAAAATGTCCAGGACCCATAATTCGCCCTCTCATTAAGGAAGAATTTTGGAGAGATTTTAAGAGCATTAGACATGATGTTCCTTTCTCCCGATACAAAATAGCATCAAATTCCGGCAGGGTTTTTTAGTCCCGGACGATTTCATATATTTCACAAACACCGGTAGGAATAGCTTCCCTAGTCAAAGCATATCTCTTATGAGTCTCGATAGCTCTTGAATCGATATCTTTGAATTCCCACCGTTTTTGATCTGGTGAAAGACAAAATGTTCCTGTATACCATCCATCGCTAATTCGAACAAGATAATGGCGACCGGGAAAAAGCTTCTCAGTCAAAACATTATCATGCCAATGGATACGAGTAAGCATAGCAGGTTTACTAATAACGTTTTCAGATTCTCTGCTTAAAACCTCTTGCACTCTTTCGCTGGAAAAACAAGCTGTCCGAATGACAATATTGACTTCTTTTTCCATCAAAGCTCTTAAACATTCTTTATGCATTCCCGTTGGTTCAATCTCATCATCGACTGGACCAGGATCAATAAGACTCGACACAAGCCCCATTTGAACAAGTCTGCGAGACATTTCACGAGCCAACGTAGTTTTACCTATACTACGAGGCCCGCAGACGAACAAAACGATATCTTCAACATCTTTTTCTTCATCTAGCATATCTTTTCTCCACTACTATAAAACAGAACCATAATCTGGCAGGGTCCTATCCCTAGCAGCGAAATTCAAATATCTCTAAAAATCCAAGACCAAGACCAACGATAACCAGACCAAGAACTAGACGAAGATTTACCCCTAGACCAAGACCAATGTCCTCCCCAAGCATGAATTCTTTGTATAAATCTCATTATTCAGACCAGGGAACCTTTCTCGTCCAAGAGCGAGATACTACCCATCCCTCAGTCCAAGTCAAAGATGAAAACCAATTAAACCACCAACTCTTAGAGCCACGTGAAAAAGCCATAAATTTTATAGAATTTGGGGGATTCATCTTATGTATAAATCTCATACTGCCGCTGACAGGTCTTGAACCTATGAAGCCACATTCTCTTGCGAGAATCCTTGGAGCAGCTTCCGCCCTTAGCAAACATACATTACCAAGACAGGGACCGGTCACCGAATTGGACATATGTTCGCCGTTCGCAACAGCGACAAATTCAATATTTTCTTGATCTTCGTTCGTTTATGAGACCTGCAAGATACTCACTGATAGAGATACCTAATCCTTTTGCATGTTTCATCGCATTGTCTAGGTCACTCTCTTTTAGCTCATCATGTTTATGATTTGCTTTATCCGATCTTGCATGACCAAGTGATCTACCGAGGGATGGTCTTGTCGCTCTAGTCTGCGATAAAATCCTATGGTCAAGAAAAACAACAGTTTCATCATCAATAGGCATAATAATCTCCAGACTGCATTATACAGAAGATTTTTTCACCATCAAGAAAAATATTCTACTCATAATCGCTCAACATAAAAGTATGGCTTTCGTCAGGGATACAATGGACAGAATGGAAATTAGATAAGAAAAAGAACCAGCGTTCTGGCTTTTCTGGTGAAACATTATTGCCATATCCATCCGTGATAATAAAAACAGCATCAGCGTATTTGCTCTTATTCTCAGCAGACCATTTTTGGACTGCATCTTCGATAATATCAAAACTTGTACCGCCGCCGACTTTCAATTTCCGTTCTTCTTTATCAACAGGAAATACTTGAGTATTGAAGCAGAAAAACTCAGTTTCAAACCTATCTTCTGGCAATGAAAGAGCAGCCTTGAAAAACCGCTCTGACATACTTGAGCAGCTTCCGCTAACATCAAGGAAGAACAGCAAACGCAATTTATACTTCTCTACAATAAACGAATCTACATCCATTTCACTCGGCAATCGCAATCGGCCCGAATCAATAGCGGACATTCTACGATGTTTGCGGCCCCATCGCTCGACGCCCTTAATTTCTGGACGAAGCTTTTTCCGACACCATTCAAGAATTACTGTTTCCCATTTTCTCTTTTTCTTGATTTTTTTGCGGTCAATATCAATAAACGTCCATGCTCCAGTTCCAGAGTCTCCTCTAGTCTGATTAACTTCATCGCTCTTGCCATCGCCGCTTTTACCATCCTTTTCATCAGGCTGGTAATGTTTTTCAATTACATCACGAATGTCTGCCTTTTCCTCAGGAGTAAGTCCATCATCTACTTCCTTGAAAAACTCTTTTGCATCTTTTGCGCTAGGCATACTATCGTGATCATCTACTGTACTTGGCATTCCGCCAGAACCTTCCCCATCGCCCGGCTGTCCAGAGCCAGGACCAATAGAGATTTCCATATCTGGAGGAATCATCTTTTCCAATTTCTTAAGATAAAATTCAACATGCTTATCATCAGAAATCGGATTTGCTGGGTCTTGCTTCTTAAACGTAGTATCAACCCAGCAATAATTGTCAGCATTCTTGATTTTCGAACGATGAAAACCAAACTTATTGACTGTCATATGGTTAATAACAATATCCGTAGCTACATTAACTACATTTTGGGCTTCTGCATCTTTGAAACGAGCGCCATGATTAAGAACCAAATGCAGCATTTCATGGGCAATTACCCAAACCCGATTGTAATGGTCCAAAGAGAGCCAAAAATCAGGATTAAACATCCACCTTGGGCGACGAAATTCTCTGTCCCAACTAACACAAGCCGTAGGAACAGCCGTAGAAAATGTCGGACGCCCCATCTTCCACAACATATGAAAGAGAGCATGGTATTCATCAAGATCATTAGAGATTCTACGAAATTCATCATCGCTAATCTTGATTTGAGGCTTTTCTTTGACTTGATCGGTCATTTTTCACCTTCTACTCTTACAAAATACCATCAAATTCTGGCAGGGTAGACCTACAGGACAAAGTAGAATTTGTCACGAGCCAACCTAGCAAGATCAAACAATCTAGGATAATCACTTGCGAAATCAGCAGGCTTGTAATTTGGGAGAGAATCAATAGCTCTGTTAATAATGCCAATAGCTCCATCCCATTTTCCGTTCGGAACATCTTCACGAGCAACCTTTTTCACTTGTGAACGCCCAATAACTTGCTTCTCGAAAGCTTCCAGCAATTCCGCCGCCAGAGCCGGCGTCAGCGAAGTATTGATATCAGGCATATATCTCTTGATTGAAGCAAATGCACTAACACGCTCATAAGTATTGTCGAGATTCTTGGTTTTACATTGACGTACAAGTTCGCCAAAGACAGTAAGAGAATTATTCGTCATACCGCCAACATACATCGCTTTTTGAGGATTGATTGTAACATTTGACGGAAGGGCTTTTTCCTTCTCTACCGCAAAAATTGATCGACCAATTTTCGTTCGAAGAACCGAATCTCCAGTTGTATCATGGATATCTTCAACAATCTGGCGAAAAATCGCTACAGTTGCGGCAGCTTGCAAAATATGGTTCTGTACCGAACGCTGACTATAGAACAAGTCAGAAATCTTTTCTGGCGGAAGAATAGGCATAAAGAATCGCATATAATCGCCCGTTCTGATAACATCGCCAATACAGTAAGTATAATTGTTTTCATCAGCAAAGAACTCTTTAGCGGCAATTGTATCTTTGCTTTCAAAAATCTCTCGCATCTTCTTTCGAACAGGACTAGATGTACGAATAGCTCTGGAAAGCGACCGATAATCAGCACCAAGAGCGATTGCATCAGGAATAACATGACGGATATCGCCTTGCATCTTCACATAGCGAATAACGTATTCAAGCCTTCTGGGAGTAATTGCATCTGCAATTTCCGGAATCGCCTTGACCTGAACTTTATACCATTCGATTACAGCAGCAGCCAAATCATCCCCGAATTCTTTTGCAAACCAAACATAGTTCGGCTCATTCGGGAGGAAAATATGAAGATGAAAACGATCATACGTTGCTGGGTCAAGACGCTCAACATCATAATTCATTTCATCATCATCATCAGGATTGATTGCTCCCCAAACCATTTGAAGATTTGGCAAAGGCCGACCGTTAACACTCTTAAACTGAATAAACTCCATAAGAGCATTTCGGACCTTGGGATGAGAACGATTCAATTCGTCCACAAAGATTGCATGAACCTTATGCAGCCAAGCTGGCTGCAAAAAATCAATTGTCGGAGGACCTGAATCTTTCGTACCAAGAATCTTTTGCATTTCATCTTTACCCACTTCTCCAGATGCAATTCTTTCTTGAATAGCAAAAATCTTGAGAAGCTGGCTGATGTTCAAATTATCGCTATCCCCACTAGGAGTAGGAATACCGACAATATCAACCCAAGGGTCAAGAGTAGAAGCGGAAAGATACTTGTACGTTTCGCCTTCTTTCCAACCCATATCATTTTCCCAAAAATCACGGGTCAAAGAAGTTTTGCCAACACCATGCCTACTAATCAAAAGGACATTCATATGATTCTCCGTCCAAAGGCGGAGATTATCCTTTGTGATCTTCGTTGTAGGCGGTTTTACGTTACTTTTTGCCATCGTTTTTTCTCCCTGTCTCTGTCTGTCTTAAATGCTTGTTTCCGTCAGCAGGGAAAATCGCCACGACATTCTGGCAGGGTAATCCTATCATGGCATCCTTCACCTGTCTATAGAATAAAAAAACCCCATCGGAGATTCGATAGGGTTTAAAAAAAATAGCCTCCAGAGGATTCGGACCTCTACTAACTGCGTCAAAGGCAGTTGTGCTGGCCATTACACTAGAAGGCTATTTCTTATAATAACCGATATGACTGACAACTACTATTCCAACAATAGATCCAGCCAAACAGGCAAAAAAATTATCTAACGACCATATTCTTATCGGAACATCTCGAAGAAACGGACCCAATAAAGATGAAAGTAAAGAAATGATTAAACATACATAGATATAACGATTACGACCTGGAATAACTTCCCATGGACTATGTAACAATTTATGTAACAATTTGGAAATAATAGGCGTCCATCCAGCAACAGCAATTACTGTAAATATATTACACGGATGCAAATACGCCGCAAAACCACCTAAAGCAAGAATAGATGACATCACCCAAAAATTAACAACCCGTTTTGACAAATTATCAGGTTCCATCAATTTTATCCTTTTATTTTACAGCCGGTAAAAGCATAGCAGCTTTACTTTGCCAATCAAATCCTAAACTATTATCGGCAAAGTAAATAAGTTGTCTGACAGGCTTTCCTGCTTCATATCCTGTCAGACAGTTACTAAGGACAACATTCTGTCCATCAATATCAAACCAAAGACCACCGAAATCAAACTCATACAGAAGTCGATAGTTGTTATGATGATAGGTTACGATCTCATCAACAATCTCTTGAGGAATCTGGTGATTAGAAACCCAATCTGCAATTTCAGAATCCTCTGGAACATCTGGTTTTGCAACAGGACGAAACGTAATTTCTGCTCCTATATCAGAAGCATAAGCTTCCATTTCTAAAACGCTATCAAGACTATCAATATAACCTTGACACATTGTGACATTGAGACGTACCATAAATCCAAAATCTGAGAGATAATTTACAAGACCCTTAAGATCATAATGTACATCCCCACCTCGACAAATTATTTCTTCATTTTTGTAACTCAACCAATGAACTATCGAAAGGCTGATATGTGTCAATCCCATATCCCACCAATCGTGCAAACAAGTCTTCATACGACTATCATTTCTATATTTTTTCCAATAGATTCGTAAACCATTTGTTTGCAAGACAATAAGAGGAAATCGGTGCCCCATAATCTTCAGCATCTCATCAATACGATCCTGATATAGCATAGGTTCACCCTTGCCGGTAAACAAGACCGTGTTAATACGTGCTAGTTCTGCCATTCGAACCGCTTTTTCGAAGTTCCTCAGGCTGAGTTTTGTTGTCTTGTCAAATGAATCAAGACCTGTCATGCGTGCAACACAATACTTGCAAGCTGCATCGCAACCAGGAGGGAGGCAAATCGAGAATGTGGAGAAATCATTCATATTTGCTTTAACAGGAGTAATAGTCCGACTCCACATCGGCATAGGACTAGGTATAGGCAGATTACTCATTTAGCTTTCTCTCTTCCCTGCATCATTCTTCTCTTTACCATATCCCAAATGCTTTGAAGCTTATTTATTAGGTGTTCCCGTTTCTCTTGTTTTATATCTTGTCTTATTTTTTTCTCTGCTAATCGCAAAGTTTTTGTAACATCTTCTAGACGCATCTGCCAACTCGATATCTCGACTTTAATTAAACTCATTTCATCCTTTATGAGTTTAATATCAGGAGTACTAATAGAATTAAAACCATATTTCTCGACTCTAATTCCAAAGTCACCATTGTCCAAAGAATAACACCACCTTTCTACAGAAGGTTTTATCCTTTTTACTATTTCATCAGCATCCATAGATATTTCGATATCATCAAAAAATCGACACGTTTCACGAGTGACGATGA
>DATLAF010000191.1:0-3524 GCA_035527635.1 Thermoplasmatota archaeon
TGATCATAATGATGCAGCAAATGTCTCCCATGATATCTACAATGTCAGCCTTGGTGCTCCCCAACCAGATATCGATTGTCAATGGTGGCTGTCCGATTATCAAGCAGGGTATAATTATACGGTTGTTGAGCAAGCAGTTGTCATCTGCCCGGTTCCTGATACCACCGAACCAACCCTTGAGATCACCAAACCAATCAAGGCACTGTATTTCCGAAATAGAGAAATCATGCCGCTCGCAGGAGGAACCCTCATCATTGGGAAAATTGATGTGAACGTAACCGTAACCGATGACGACTCAGGGATTGATCGTGTGGAGTTCTATGCTAACCTTCAGCTCATGGAGAATGACACGACCGCACCATATAGCTGGTTATGGAGCCAGACCGCTTTCTTCAAACAAACCCTTACAGTAAAAGCATTTGATAAAGCAGGAAATGTTGCTACTCAGGTTCTTGAGGTGTGGAAGTTCTTTTAAATCCTCCTCTTCTTCCTTTTTTTAGCATCTTCATAAAAGTAGTGTTGAGATAATAATTTATTTCTATACATTGGACATTACCTACATGAGGCAGATGAAATCATCTCTCTTATTTGTTGAACCGCCACGGAATTTCTGGTTTGTCATGGGGGAGTACCTCCCACCACCATCTGCATTATTGATCCTTGCAGCATATGTAGAACGAGAACTCCCAGGGACTGACATTGATATTGTCGATTGTCAAGCAGATCGACTTGATTGGAGAGGTCTTGAACGGTACATCGAGTCGGCAAATCCATCCATGGTTCTCACATCAGGTTTTACTACAAACGCATACACCTGTGCGAAGACCTGCGAGATAGCAAAAAACGTCAGCGAGGATATCATAACGATTGTCGGTGGTATCCATTTTTCGTTTACCCCTGAAGAATCTCTGTATAGCTTTCCAGAGATCGACTATATCGTGAGAGGCGAAGGAGAACAGACGGTCGTTGATCTTCTTAAAACATTGGAAAAAAAAGGAAAATTAAGCGAGGTTAAAGGGATTTCGTATCGAAAAAACGATACCATTGTTCATAACCCTCCACGTCCCTTAATCGAAAATCTTGACACACTCCCCTATCCAGCGTATCATCTCGTCGAAGACAAACTTAAACGATATCATTTCACGATGATGGCTGGGAGAAACACCAGATACATGATTTTAGAAGGCGCCCGGGGATGTGAACATCAATGTTCCTTTTGTACACAATGGAGTCATTGGGGGAGTCGGTGGAGAACCAAATCAGCGAAACGGATAGCTGATGAAATCGAATTCCTCCATGAAACCTATGGGGGCGTATTCCTCTGGTTGACCGATGACCACATGAAACTGAACGCTCGGGGAAAACAACTGTATGAAGAACTTCGAAAGAAACAATGCAAGGAAGACATCATGCTTTTTTTCCAAGCCCGAACCGATGATATCGCACAACATCCTAATCTAATTGGAAACCTTCGTGAGGTAGGTACGTATTGGATTCTTTGTGGAGTTGAAACGAACTCACAGGAGATGTTATATGAATATAAGAAAGGGATTACAATACAAGATGCATATCAAGCGATGAAAATAATGAAGCAAAAAGACATTTTCTCCCAAGCGATGTTTGTGATAGGAGCACGAAAAGATACTCATAAATCAATCGAACAACTCCGTCAGTACTCCCTTGATCTCTCCCCAGATATTGCGATTTATACTGCGCTTACTCCGTTCCCAGGGACAGTCTATTACGAGGCTGCGAAGAAGAACGGTTGGATTAAGGATACCAATTACACCAATTATGATATGGCCCATGCGATCATGCCAACAGAGACACTGATACGAAAGGAAGTCCAGGAGGAACTCTGGCGATGTTATCGAACATTTTATGGATCTGTAACAAAAAATATTGCAGGGGTGCTATCAAAAAACAGACTGAAACGCACATTGTACCGGCATATGGCCGGGCAGTTCGTTCTTGAGAAATTCAGGAGATTAATTTGAGGGATACAAGAACTCTTTCTGTATATCTTATCTTCTCTTGTATCGCAGCGCTCCTGCTGATTCTTTTAGTGGTTCTGACATCGCCCCTGACTGCTCCTCTATTGTTTGTGGAGAAGGTAGGGATTGGAAGTGTATTTATCCTTTGTTGCTGTGTCGGTATATCACTTACGATTAAACCCAATTGGATACGACGTTATTTCCTAAAAAATAAGGGCAAAGAAAAACATATGCGACCTTCCACAGAACGATCATTTAAAGGTCATCACCCGGAATGCTCCCCATTCAAGAATCATACGATTCAATGGATGGGTATGACCCTGTGTGCTGGGTGCCTTGGTCTCTCTATTGGGTTGTGCGCCTCAATTGTTGGAATGATCCTGTATATATTAACTGATATTCAACTCACTAAAACGACATCTCTCTTCTTGGTTCTTTTAGGACTATTCATTCTTCTAGTTGTGTACGGAGAAAACTTTTATCAGGGGAAATCCGCCATGGTTCATGTTGGTGTCAACAGCCTATTGCCCCTGAGTTTTTTATTCATCATGATCTCAGTCGTCAGAATCACCGGAACCGTTATGTATGGTCTTTTTTCAATCCTGTTATGCTTTCTTTGGCTTGATACCAGGATACAGCTCTCGAAATGGCATCATCGACGCCTCTGCTTACATTGTAGTGAACCCTGTAAAATGTTTACAGGTCCTGCTTAACGTTTCGAGATGACGCGAAGACCGAAAATGATAATGAAAATCGCAATAACAAACGCGAAAATCCAGTTCCATTGAACCGTGTTGACCCATGAGAGCCACGAATAGGTTTTCGCCATATCCTTTATCACCACTTCGAACAGAATCACAAGTCCAATAAGGACAATAATGACGCCCCAGAACATGGCCCATCCACGACCACTCTGTCCACCAGCACACTCATCTTCACATCGTTGATCCCGGTGCCGGTCAACGTCGTGTCGTGAACCAGTCAGCGAAGTACCACAGCTTTTACAAAAGGTTGCATCATCTTCATTTTTTATTCCACATTTCGCACAATATACCATACCTTGGCCTCCAACTAATCATCTGATAATCATTTATTCTATTTATACCTTTTTTATGGTTTCTTCTTCTGATCCTTTGGTAGGTTCAACACTAAAATTATGTATCCTATGAGAAGGACCCCGATAAATATTGTCGGCAGACTATTTTCAAGTGACTGTGCCGCTGTCAGAATATCTGGGTTAGAGAAACGTGTGTTTGCATCGTAAAGGATCTGTGAAATAATCCAACAGAAAAGGACAAAGAAAATAGCGTACAAGAGAGGCGAGAACACCTTGATTTGAAAGAATTTTCTTGAAAGATATTGTGTGTAATTTGAAAGCAGGCTTAATGCAAAGAAAGGTAAGAGATACACCAGAAGGATGGAAGCCAAAGTTTGTATATCTGAGGTTTCGAAACTTATATGTTCCATTGCTATGATAACGAGACGAAACACAATCAGAAAGATGAAGCTTTCAAGCAACGGTCCAAACGG
>DATLAF010000192.1:0-9361 GCA_035527635.1 Thermoplasmatota archaeon
TCCTTCCATCTTTATTTGCATTGATTTATCTTTCATAGTAGTTACAATGTAACTACTTTGAGTTTATAGTTCTTTTGGTATTGCAAAACTTACGTTAACAGAAGTCAGTTAGAACTTAAGAAAAATCAGCTTTCCACGTACTATAAAAGAAAAACTATATATACATATAACCGAGTTAAGTATAAAATGGGAATAACGTTAATCCATCTATAAAAAATAGGGGGATACTATGAGAAAACAAACCATGAGAAAGTTAGTAATTCTTATTATAGGCCTTTTTATTGGAGGTGCAAGTGTTTTACCAAGCATCGGTGGTACTTCACTAGAGACAAAGAATACAAATACCATTAGTACTGATAGTGTCACGGTTACTGTCCAAAACGTAGGAGACATAACTCGATTACAGTACAGTTTTGATGCCTTTACGATGACACCGGTGATGATTCATGAGAAAGTGTACCAACAGATTGCTTTAGGTGAAGAATCTCAAAGCCTTAGTGCTGGTGCACCTGATCTTCCTTCGGTTCATCGAAGTATTATCATCCCGGATGGGGCGACGATGGGTATCCATATCATTGATTCGACCTATCAGGAGTTTAAGAACGTCGCTGTTGCTCCCTCGAAAGGAAACCTGCTACGAACAGTAAACCCAGCAGATGTCCCCTATGAATTTGATGAGATGTATACGAAAAACACCTGGTATCCCTCAACCATTGCAGAACTCCAAGAACCGTATTATCTTAGGGATTTCCGGGGACAAGTCGTCACGATTCATCCCTTCCAATATAACCCTGTTGAAGCAACACTCCGATTCTACAACACGATCACCGTTGAAGTCTTCCCAATAGAACAGAGCAGTCTGAACAGTGCGACTGAGCAATCGCTTCTAACGGTGGATAGTGATTTTCTGCCTATTTATGAAACCCATTTCATTAACTTTAACAAAGTCAGGTATACCCCTGTCTCTGAGCAGGGTAATATGCTCGTCATTGTGTACGATGCTTTCTATTATGACATGGTTCCCTTTGTCCAATGGAAAAATATGAAGGGTATTCCTACTGAAATGGTCAATGTCACATCAATTGGGAATGCCAATGCAATAAAAACGTATATCACTGATTATTACAATACAAAAGGACTCACCTTCGTTCTCTTGGTCGGTGATGCTGCACAAGTACCCACATATTACCAGGGTAGTGTTGCGTCTGATCCCAGCTACGGCTATATAGTAGGCTCCGATCATTATGCTGATTTATTCGTTGGTCGTTTTTCCGCAGAAAACATCGCACAGGTTCAAACACAGGCAAATAGAACTATTTCTTATGAACGTGATCCTCAGGCCGGTGCTGAATGGTATAAGAAAGGTGTCGGGATCGCCTCAAGCCAAGGTGTCGGTGATGATAATGAATATGATTATGAGCACATCAGGAATATCCGCACCCTTCTTCTCGACTTTACCTACACGTTTGTTGATGAACTCTACGATGGAAGTCAAGGCGGTGGAGACGCTTCAGGGAATCCTACCCCAGCAATGGTAGCAACTGCACTAAACGATGGGCGAAGCATCATTAACTATTGTGGGCATGGTTCACCGACCTCCTGGGGTTCGAGTGGGTTCAGCAATAGCAATGTGAACTCATTAACAAATGATAATATGTTACCGTTCATCACATCGGTAGCGTGTAACAACGGAGAATTTGATGATTACACCTGTTTTGCTGAAGCCTGGTTACGAGCAACGCATAATGGTCAACCAATCGGTGCAATCGGAGCATATATGTCGACTATCAGTCAGAGTTGGAGTCCTCCGATGGAAGCACAGGATGAGTTCAATAATATCTTAGTTGGAATGTACTCTGATAATCAAAAAACCACGTTTGGAGCTCTCTGTTACCACGGTGCGATGTCCATGATTGATAAATATGGTTCAAGCGGATCAGCGGAAGCAGACGCATGGACCGTCTTTGGTGATCCCTCCCTACAAGTCCGTACAGATACCCCTACCTCAATGGATGTTGACCACGATCCTCTTATCCAAATAGGAGCCACAATCTATGAGTTAGATATCCCTGGTGTAAAGAATGCTCTTTGTGCATTATCTGCAGATGGTGTTCTCTATGGTTATGGGTATTCTGATGCTTCTGGTCATGCAGTAGTTAATTTCTTTGAACCCATTGAATTTATGCCTGAGGCACAGTTGGTAGTAACTGCTTTTAACAAAATACCCTATATGGCAACGCTTCAGGTTGGTTCAAGCTACCCACCAGATATTCCAACTCTCGATGGCCCAAATGCTGGATGTCGGAATAAGGAATATCCCTTCACTGCACAAACAACTGACCCTGAGGGAGATAATATCTATTATCTTTTCGATTGGGGAGATGGTTCTAAGAGTGATTGGATTGGTCCAGTTAACTCTGGTGAAGCGGTAATTGAATCACATACATGGGCAAATATTGGATTATACAATGTAACGGTTCGAGCAAAAGACGAAAATGGTTCCATGTCACGATGGTGTGACCCCCAGGGAATGCTTATCGATGTTCCAGTACTAAATATCGCACTAACCAAAGGAAAATTAACCAAAGTATCAGCTACCATACGAAACCTGGGATTTGCTGAAGCAGATAACGTCAGCTGGAAAATTTCGTTAGATGGTGGAGTAATTCTGCTTGGCAAAGAACACAATGGGACGATATCAACAATTCCTGCAGGAGATACTATCGAGATACAATCTGGTCTTATCTTCGGTTTTGGACAAGCGCGAGTAACCATTAAAGTAGAATCTGCGGAGAGTACAGATACCCTAATACTAGGGAAAACAGTAGTCATGTTCTTCTTTGTTTTCTTCCTATCCGGTGGTGGCTAAAACCACCAACCTCTCTCATTTTTAAATATTTAATGTCATAGGTGATAGATGATGTCCCGCCCTCTCACTCTTCCCACCATGTTACTATGTTCATTAGTAGTGATCCTTATAGGAACGGGATCTCTGCAAAGTATGGCCGTATCTGTTTCTTATGAAATCGATAATCCACAAACATTACTCGTACCACCCCCTGGGCCAATACGTAATGTAGCTGAATTTGAGTCAATGGAGGGTGTACTAATTCGATATACCTTTGGAATTTCATACAACGTTATTGCAGAAATGTCAGAGGATGTTACCGTATATACGATTGTTGTCAGTAGCTCTGAACAATCCTCTGTTTTATCACAGTATCAAAGCCATGGAGTTAATACTGCTAATTGTGAGTTTCTCATTGCTGCCTCAGATTCCTATTGGACTCGTGATTACGGTCCCTGGTTTATCTTCAATGGTAATGATGAGCTTGGAGTAATTGATTTTAACTACAACCGACCTCGACCAAATGATAACCAAATACCATCAAAATTTGCAATATATAAAGGATTTCCAAGTTATTATATGCCGCTCACCCATGCGGGTGGAAATTACATGACCGATAGTGAGGGAATATCGATATCTACTGATCTTGTTTTATCAGAAAATCCTAGTTTAACTCAAAGTCAAATTAATCAAATTATGTATGATTATCTTGGTATAACTACGTATCACACCGTACCAGATGCTCTTGGGGATTATATTGGACATATTGATTGTTGGGCAAAATTACTTTCACCTGATACTATTATGATTATTCAATCATCACCAGCTCATTCACATTATGAAGATTTTGAAGAAGCAGCTCAGTATTTCGAAAATCAAACAACTTGTTATGGGACAACTTACAACGTTGTCAGAGTATATACCAACATGAATGAACCGTATATAAATTCATTAATTTTAAATAACAAAGTCTTTGTCCCAATCACCGGAAGTCAATGGGATGATGATGCACTAGATGCCTATGAAGCGGCTATGCCTGGTTATGAAGTTCTTGGTTTTACAGGTTCATGGCAATCAACTGATGCTCTTCATTGCCGTGCAAAAGGAATCCCCGATCCTGAAATGCTTTATATAAAACATACTCCGCTCTCTGGTGCCATAAATGGTGATGAAGGGGTTACGATAGCATTTGATGCTATTGCATATAGTGGATACGATATTGATACTTCTGCGAGTATAGTCTATTGGAAAGAAAATTCTGGTAACTGGCAAACATCAACTATACAAGCAACAGGCGGAGATAGTTACCAGGCAATAATAGCACCTCAGCAAAACAATTCTCTAATCTCCTACTATATCCATATGGAGGATACTCATGGTAAAACAGCAAACCATCCATATATCGGAGCACCAGATTCACATCAATTTACTGTTGAAATAACAGAAATTAATGTCCCCCCTGAACAACCAGAACGCCCTGCAGGCCAGACACAGGGCAAAGCAGGTGAATCATATACATACGAAACAACAACGATGGATGCAAATGGTGACAATATCTATTATATCTGGGACTGGGGTGACGGGAACTTCAGTGAATGGCTTGGGCCCTTTGCATCGGGAGCATCAGCGACCGCACAAAAGTCTTGGGTGGTAAAAGGAACGTATTCAGTACGAGTGAAAGCAAAAGACGTGTATGGTAACGAGAGTACCTGGTCTGAACCACTCTCTGTGACGATGCCAAAAGATAAGGTGCTTCTTTTCTCTTTCTTTGAAAGATTAGAGCAATGGTTTCCCTATATTTCTCTGTTGTTTCATGAATTTTTCTGTAGGTTTGGGTAAGAAATAATTCTTTTCTTTTTTCTATTTTTTTATTACTTTAAACTTATCAATAGGATCAAGTAGTGCGAGCCGCTCGCCGTTGTCCCATTGTACCCAAATCAAGGTTTCATCTGTTTCGTTTTCTATTTTCTTTACGATGCCTTGAGCACCTGGCTTTAATCGAGTCATGGTATCATTGATGAAGACAAGTTCAACTCGATTCCCGACGTTTACTTTATTTTTCATTTATTATCCCCTTTTTTTTGATGCGGGTAACGGGATTCGAACCCGTGTGACTAGCTTGGGAAGCTAATATCATAACCACTAGATCATACCCGCGTCTTTTCTTAAACTAGATTTGATGACCGTTGTTCTCAGATGGTACACTCATTCTTATTTTTTTTGCTTAGGATTTTTTTTTTTAAGGAGTAATCACTGTATCTGATTTCATTATAATTGAAACGATATCTTGCATATCGCTGAGACGACCAACAACCAGGTTCTCTTCAATGTCATAATAACCAATACAGGTTTTGCACGCAACAAGGTCCACCCCTGCCTTAGAAAGCCCGGATAACGCATCAAGAACTAATGATGTATCAGTAAGTAGATGAACAGCGGAGTTATAAAAAATTATTGTATCTGGTTTTGTTTCAGATGCCCAAAGCTTACGGAGAAACGAGCCTATCAATGTTTTTCCTAATTCATCGCTTCCTCTTCCAAGGGAATCGCTATGTAGGAGTATAGTTGTTTTTTCCATAATTCCACCGGTAGAATCACTAGTGAAATATGTTGAGGTTTTAAAACTTATCAGCTCCATAAGCTTTTAGTCCTTACCTCTGATATCATGCACAACGAACTATGAAAAAAACAAGAATTCTCTGGGTTGGTAGCCTTACATTCTTTTGTATCTTTTCTGTCCTGTTCCCCTATGCAAACGGGGGAGAAATCACTACAACAATTATCTATGTCGGAGGTAATGGGGCAGGTAATTATTCTAGCATCCACGCTGCAGTGAACAATGCTTCTGCAAATGTCACTATTTTTGTGTACAATGGCACGTACTATGAAAACCTCGTTATCGAAAAATCCATTGTTCTTCATGGTGAAAGCAAGAACAGTACGATCATCGATGGTGGCAGGAATAAGTTCGTTGTAACACTCGCCGCAGATCACATCACACTCTCAGGTTTTATGATCACTCATAGTGAGTTGAAATTTCCTTTCTCTGGTATCTATGTAGTCTCTGATTATAACACGATTTCCAACAATGTGCTTACAGATAATTTTTATGGGATGCAGCTAGGATACGGAACAGGTTATAATGAAATTATGAATAACATAATTTACGATAATGAACGCTGTGGGGTTTATTTTAACCATTCATCAGACAACAGGCTTATAGAAAATATCGTTGGTAATCACCCGGCCAATGGTTTCGGATTGTATGAATTTTCTAATAACAACAGGATTATTAACAACACGCTCTCAGGGAACCAATATACCGGTATTAACATCCGGGAATCATACAATAATCAGGTGATCGGAAACACTTTTATTCAGGACCGGACCGGTCTTCATAAACCATCACCTGAGTACCATACAGTTACGCGAGATAATAGTTATTCTAACAACATCGTTTCCCTCGAGGAGGAACGTGACGCCATCGCATTTACGATTGTTTTTTTTGATATCTTTGTTGTTCTTGCATATCTCGTATTTAGAAAACGATTTACATAAACACAGTGATTTTTGCACGTATCAGGGATGTTTTTTTTGAATGATGAATATCATTCCTATTACTATTACAGCAAAAAGAACAAGCAGGGCAAGGATGTAGGTAAGCGTATAGGCAATGTACGGGTCGATAAACAGGACAAAGGCAGAATAGGCAACCAGAAACCCTAATCCAGCAAACCCGAAAATCTGAGCGGATTTTTTTTTCTGTAGAGTTCGTACACTGGCGATAACAAGCATGATACCAGCAAGAAACAAAGCAAACGCAAGCGTAAATGTATTGACAACGTACCGTGTAGAGTAACTCCAGATCAACCCTTGGTACCCTGTGTTTAATGCGACGAGTGAGGCAAATAGGGACACGCTTCCGATGACAAGATACAGCGAGTAATGTAACCCTATTTTTTTATCTGGGAAAAATACGGTGTCCTTGTTAGGATTTTGATTTTGTTTCATGGCTTTGCTCCAAGGAGATATTGTGTTGCTGTAAAAAAGTTATCGTATGGGAGGATTTAAATGCAGTATTTTTTGACCGGGAAACAAGGTTTCTTAAATCAGTGATGGTATCGACATCGCTCCAGATTGGTAGGATACTTACTGATTGGTTTGTTCCTTTTATTTTTGCCATAGTCTCCTTAAAAACCATCGGGGTACTCCAATGGATTTCTTCAAGTATATTTGGGGTAAAGGTTGTATTGCGAAACCCAATGAGATAGTAGCCTCCATCAGATGATGGACCAAGAACCACGTCATGGGTTTGTAACTCGGCAAATGCACTTTGAAGAAACGCTTCCGGGAGATCTGGGCTGTCACTTCCCATGAGAACCACCTTTCGAAACCCTTTCGTAAACGCATCAGAAAAGCAGTTTTTCATCTGTTCCCCGAGATCTGTTCCTTTCTGAGGAAGAAAAGAAAAGATCGATCCAAGCCATTCGTGGAATTTTTTCTCCGCATCAACTGGGAAAAAACAAATGAAAAGGTGAGTATTAATTTTCTTAATTGTGGTTAACGTATCATCTACAAAACAGCGATAGAGCTCTTGTATGGTCTCTTCATCGATGTCTGTAGTGAGTCTGCGTTTCACTTTTCCTTTTTCTGGATATTTTACGAACAACAAGATACAGGTGTTAGGGTTCTTTCTCATGGTTTTTGCTCCTTTAGCCCGTCAGCATTAAGAGCATCCTCAAAGAGTTGTGCTACATCAATGATTTCGACAGATGTGTTGATTTTTTTTAGTTCTTCAAGGCAGGTAAGACAGGTACATGCCAGGGTTGGTGCCTGCTTCTTTACTTCAGCAAGATACACGGTACGACGTGAAGAATTTTGAGAGTCATGTCCATGATTCCATTGATAGCAGCAGCTTGCCTGCTGTGTTTCTGGTCGCTTTACAAGGTCACCAAATCTCATCGCTATTGTGCGTGCTGCGATGCCCTGTGGTGATTCTTTATTGAATCGACATGAATCATGAATGAGTATCTTACCTCGTATTCTCTTATTTGGAAACTTATGGATGTTTCGTAAGAGATATTGAACGACGCTGAGAACTTCAAAGGTCGCGTTCGTTGATTTTTTTATTTGTTCTATTGCTTCAAAGCATTCAGCACAGGAGGTAATGATTATCTTGGGGTCAATGGTTTTTATTTTTTTATCTAATGCCTCAAGGCAATGGTCCGCCTCTTCAAACTCGCCTTGTAACAGATGTGGTGCGCCACAACACGCAGTCACACCGCCGAGAACCCCATAGGAAGAACCGAGATGATCAAGGAATCGGAGTGTCTGCCGCACCGTCTTTTTTGAGTAGATATAGCAACCTGGGTAGAAGAGCACGTCAACGTTCGTTACCGGTGTAGTTTCCATGAAGCTGGCAAGATCCCGGGTTGTTTTTTTGTTCAAGGTGATGTATAGCTTCTGCATGAACCCTTTTAGACCTGAAAGATCCGGTCCTTTGATGAACAGATATCGGGTGTAGCTCCAGGGTTTTTGGCCCTTTAATTTAAATTTAATGTAACGGACCATGTAATCCCTTCGAATGTTCACTGGACAGACGGGGACGCATTTGCCACATTGCATACAGTTAAATGCAAACGCTTTAATTTGAGCAGGAATCTCTTTGCTATCTTGTTGTGTTGCCTGATTGAGCTCTGTAATGGAAAACAAGCCTTTCGTGACCGGGCAGACGTCCATACACCGATGGCACTGGATGCATTGTTTGATAGAGTCGGAAACAACGGTTGTCATGAATTCCTGTGTATTTGATACGTTGTTGTTATCAGTTTGATTAACCATGGTAGTGACACAACTTTTTTTTAAAACGTCAACAATCATTTGTTTATTCGTATGTCATCATTGTTTTTCCTTTTTTCTTGTAATTGTCGTCGTCCGTACCATGTAATAAGCCCAAGAACGAGTGCGGTAATGACTAAAACACCGACGAGCAGCCAGGGGACGCGCCCTTGGGTTATTACCTGTGTGATGGCGTCAGTGCCGACCACGACGATAATCGTACCAGGCAGCATGCAGAGCCAGGACCAGAACACGTAGGTTTTAAACGAGACTTTCGTCAGACCGAAAGCGTAATTGAGTAAAGTGAAAGGAAATAACGGGATTAGTCTGGTAAGTCCGACAAGTATCATGCCGTGTTCCTCTGTGAGTTTGTCAAATCGTTTCATCGTCTTATTTTTTAAGAGCCATCGAGCTACTGAATCGCGTGCGAAATAACGAGCAATAAGAAACGTAATGCTTGCACCGACTGTTGATGAGATGCTGATAAGGATGACTCCGATGACTGAGCCAAACAGCGCACCAGCGATCACCCCGAAAATCGTCCCGGGGATTGTCGCGATCACGGCTCCCAGGTAGATGACAAAGAATACAATCGGCCCCCATAAGCCGAATGAGGTGATCCAATCCTGTAAATCCTGGATGTTGTTTCCAAACCCAAACCCGTTCATGACAATA
>DATLAF010000193.1:0-3432 GCA_035527635.1 Thermoplasmatota archaeon
CCAAAAATTTTATTTGCTCATCGTGGTTCTAGGATGTCTTCTGGGCTCGTAGATCAGCGGAAGATCGCCCCCTTGGCATGGGGGAGGCCTCGGGTTCAAATCCCGACGAGTCCATTATCGATGGGTTCTGCTGTCAATTCAGATATTTTTCATCCAAGTATAAGAGAGAAAAACGAAAAAATAACGGTTTTTCCGCATCACCGGGACTATCAGACTGTGTGGTTCCTCTAGAATAAAATTGAAAGATTTAATTTTAATGTATATTATTAATAATTTTATAGAAATACAAAAAGTATAAATATGAGAGAATCTGTTGAAGGGGTATCATATTTAAATAGGTACTATTCAAATGATTCGAACAAAAGTAATTAATGATTCAACTGATTTGGTCTCCATTATTCGAGCATTCGATTCGCCGACAAAAAAAGAAGTTTTTATGCAGATATCAAGAGATTGGATTCCCAGCAGTCTTATTCTTGACAAGTTCGGTGAAGACGGCCAAGTAGCCCTAGAATTCTTTGACAAAATGAAACTCGCAGAAACCAAATGGACAACCCCCGAAGATGGCATCGATGGCAAACCACAGAAAATGTACCGCTCCTTTTATTCACTTTTTAACATCAACATCTCCTGTCCGGTCAACGAAATCAGTGAAATTTTTAACGTCTCATCGTTAGATGATTATAAATTTAAAAAACTCGAAGATAACATTTGCGATTTCATCGGTGACTCGGGCACTTTTGCAAACAAAGTTTCAGAGAAATTCAGCATCTCAAATACCGCGTTGAAAGCGTTAGTAAAACGATCCAATAAATTCCAATACACCGGATTAAAAATCACCAAGACGCCTCATGGACTTGGGAACGATTAAATTTTTTTCACAATTGTTTTAAGCTCTCTAGTTATTTCCATTGCAATGGATTACACGGTCATTGTACAAGCCTTCTGGATTGTTATCCCTATCTATGTTGCAAACGCAAGCGCAGTGGTCGTTGGTGGGGGAACCCCCATCGATTTTAGGAAAACATGGAAGGATGGACGTAGGATCCTTGGAGATGGAAAAACATGGCGAGGTTTGTTTGCAGGCACCTTCTTTGGGATGACTGCTGGGTTTGGACTTGCCGTTGCAGCATCCTATCTTTCAGCAAGCGAATATGACGTTCTTGGCCTTACAAACTTTGAGGGATTCCCTCTGATGATCCCGATTCTTTTTTCACTCTGTTTTGGGGCGTTACTCGGAGATATTGTCGAAAGTTTCTTCAAACGACGAATAGGCAAAGACCGTGGACAGGATTGGATTCCGTTTGATCAGATTGATTTCCTGGTTGGCGCACTTCTCTCTTGCTTGGTGATAAGTGAATTCCTCTTCCGGTTACATTTAACACAAGGGCAGTGGTTTTTCCTGAACCTCACCATCTGGCATATCCTGATTCTTCTTTTTGTCACCCCTGTTATCCATATCACTGCGAACGTTCTATTCCGAAAAATCAAGGAGAAAAATACAAAAAATTTAAGAGGATGATGGGATTCCTTATTTTGGTAGAGTTCTGGCGGGATTATGAATACACAGAAACCACAATCCAAACAAAAGTCGATAAAAAATCAAGCTCCTACAATGAACGAGGATTTGAAACGATGGGTTTCTGCAGAAGAACAAGTCGATATCTCAAAAACGATACATGAACGATTAAAAGATAAGAAACCTAAAGGGAAATGCAACATCTGTCGGGTTCATCCAGCAAAATCCATCTGTATTAAATGTGGGAGCTCCGTGTGCAGCTCTTGTTATTTCACCATGGTTGGATTGTGTCAAAACTGTCTCTCGAAAGAAACCATCGAGAAATGGAAAAACAAAAAAACAGATTGGAAAAAGATCCTTGAAGTTGATTGGGTCGATTAGATCTTTTCTTCTCGCTTCAATCGTTTTCCTTCTAAGTATAATGCAAGCATCGCTCGTGCTGCTCTCCATGATGACGGGTAGATTGGGACTCCAACAGCCTTCAGATCTAGGACTAAATCTTCGAATTCTTTTCCTCCTACCCAGCAGCCAAGTATTGGTTTTTTGTATTCTTGGTGGAGTTTCTGCTGGTGAATCATTTTTAGGATAGCGCCTGCATATTCCCGTGGTCGTGCGTACCCCGCATGAACCGATGCAACGATGATGCCATCGATGTTTTCATCCTCAAGGAGCGCTCGAGTCGATGCCCAATATCGATAAAAACCTGCATCAGCGACAAGGTCGATGGGGTTGTTTGGTTTGACGAGCCCTGGGATGATTTCTTCGATTTTGCTGAATGTCTTTGGGGTTAGTTTAGGAATCCTTAGACCATTTTCTTCGCACGCGTCTGTAAGCAGAATTCCCAGTCCGCCTCCGTTGGTGATGATGCCAATTCGATTGCCTTTTGCTGCTGGTTGCCCGGCAAGTGCACGGGCCATGTCGAACAATTCCACGACATCACGACAGCGGATCCCACCTGCTTGTTTAATCGCAGCACTATACAGCTGATCACTGCCGGCCATCGATCCTGTATGGGATGCAGTGGCCCGAGCACCAGCTGCGCTTCGTCCCGCTTTCACGACTAGAATGGGCTTATTGCAAGCTTTGATGCTGTTCATGAAATCACGTCCATGGCGGATCCCTTCGATATACAACCCGATTACCTTGGTGTCTGGGTCTTTGCTGAAATAATCCACAAGATCGTCGTCATCGATGTCGAGTTTATTTCCTACGCCGATGATCTTTGAAAGTCCGACAAACTCGTTGTTCGCAAGATAGATCATGCCCATTCCCAGTGCACCGCTCTGGCTGATAAGAGCAAGGTTTCCTTTTCGTGGCATCCCAAAGACAAAAGAGGCATCTAGATTAGCCGATGCGTTTTTGTATCCCATGGTATTTGGTCCCAGGATTCTAATCCCTGTTCCTTGCACGAGTTTTTTAATGGTTTCTTCACCCTCATGGTTGCCAATTTCACTAAATCCTGAGGTGATGATGATAACCCATTTAACGTTTTTTTTCACACAATCTTTAATAATCTGTGCAACGAGTGGTTCTGGCACCGCGATCATTACTAAATCAATCGAATCAGGGATATCGGTGAGTTTCTTGTAGCATTTCAATCCAAGGATGATATCTTCGTTTGGATTCACTGGATAGAGTTTACAGGGGTAATCGGAGATGAGAATGTTTTTTAATGAGGCATGTCCGATTTTTGTCTGGTTTTTTGATGCACCGACAACTGCGATACTTTTCGGCTTGAAAAACGTCTCAAGTGGTTGTGTCATGATATCTTCCTCTCTTCTATGATAATTCTGTCATGGAAGAGCTTCTTTCTCTTTTTTTTCCATAACACAATTAATCGTGTCACAATCCTTTTTTCTACAGTATCTTTATCTATCACCTCGGTTTTATACATTGTGTTTTAAGATGGTGAG
>DATLAF010000194.1:0-2544 GCA_035527635.1 Thermoplasmatota archaeon
GCCATCAATATATCTTGATTATGACAACTTGGTGGGTCCCATGGTGGCATCGGATACCAAAAACATTTTGCTGTTTCACATGTTGTTTGGTCTATATATTGTTCACAACCAGCTGGTTCTTCAGTACTATGGCATGTATTAGTACTCCACCAGTAACAACCGGCATCTTCACAAGTCTGTTGAGTTGTATAATCTGAACATACAACACCACCGCTTGGGCTGATTGTAATCTCAAAAGCAATACTATCGGTAACATGTATGACTGTTTCTTCACACCAACCAACATAATACGTCATGGTTCCTGAATATCCATCTGGATAATTTTCGTTAAAATATTCTTCAGCCCAATGCATAGTCACAGCAAGTACTCCTGTAGCACCAGATTCCATCGACCAATTATCTCCTATCTTACCAACTTCACCTGGCTGCATTACTTCTTCTAAATTGAAACCAAGGCAACAATTATCTGAAGCATCTCCATTGTTTGTAACTTCAAGAGAGGTATCGCTGTTTTCAGTGCAAGCAACAAAACCACTTGGGCTACTACAATTTTCATCATTAAAAACAATATCTGCCTCTAAACCAGGAAGCGCTTGTCCAATTCCTTTAAAAATCGGATTGTAGAAAACATTTGACTCGCTGAATTTTGTAAATGTACTCAAATTACTTCACCTAATAATACAAATAAACTATTGACTATAAAAAATTATTTGTTATTTTTTAACTGCAAAAAATGTTATGCCTATTATCGTTATCAAAGAAATAGCTAATAATATTGGGATGCCTCCGTTGTCATTTGCTGATGGTGGGTTTAGACATTCTGTTCCTGTCCATTCACATCCAACAGTATGACATAATGGTTCTTCAAGTCCTTCACAATTATATAATGCGACGAGTGAATCACGGTTTGCTGCAAGAATACCGATACATTGCTGGGAATAAGGTGCACCTGGGTTTTCATAGAACCAGTAATCAATCCATTCAGTATATTTATCAATCGACCTTTGAACTGCAACATTGAAAGCATCTCCATCGCTTACGGCATACCAAAGTTCGTTTGCACTATCATACATGGATATTGCATAAAGGTCTTCATATGGGTCGCCACCTGTGCCATCTGGATTTGATGGGTCTACAATCCAGCTCCATGAGATATTGAATCCTGCATATGCCAATGCTCCTGCTTCGATAATAGCTGGTCCAAGAGCTATAGCGGTGAGACAACTTAATAAATATATAAGCCTATTATTTAGTTTATCGCATTGGTTTGTTGTAAAAATTATTTCCGGTGATTCACCCTGACCTGTTATTGTTGAGGCATTCCCATGTCCAAATTCGTAAAAAAACAAAGGGTCGTTTCCATCAAGACCATCAAATATTGGTTGTCTTCGTGCTAGTTCCTCTGAAAAATCTAGTGTTTCCCATCCTAAACTAGATGCATAGTCTCTTGCATGTTGTAATGCATAAAAACCGTTTCCACAATCATGACAAGTATTTGGACGAACGAACATCATTTTGTTTTCGTCAGCCATTGGTTTATCCTCTTTGTCTGAGCCTGTTGAGTTCGTCTTCTAGTTTTTTTTCTTGATAGAGTAAATCATCCCCTGCAGGAGTTCCTCGTTTTATTTCATCAATTAATTGGTCTGTTGTATAACTACGGCCACCTAGTGTGTGTACTGGTGCCATTTGTCCTTGTGCTATCCTTTGTTCAATTCGTTCTATGAGATGTTGTTTTTTTTCTGAACTGAATGTTTCCATAGCTTATCGTCCTCTCATTCGGTTATAATATTGTCTTGGCGTCATTATCTGCCCTTCTATCTCCATTGGTATGTCTGCTTCCCCCATTTTTTCCATTTGACGAAACCATATTTCTATATCCATAATTATCACTTTCTACTACAAATAGCAATTTTTGTTCCTTTTGGAAGCTTTTTGACATCTATTCTTTTTCCATGATGCTTTCCTTTTTTTATTTCATCAGTAGAACCGGCATACATGTTAACTCCATTAGGCATATTTGCATCACTACTCATCCCATATACATCTTTACCAATAAAAACTGTGTATCTATCTGCAAATTTTGGTCCACTATCATAAACAATGACACCTTTCATACTGCATTTCTTTCTTTTAGCCATACTTATCAACTCGTTAATTATTTTTTCTTTCTTCTACCAAGTATTACGCCAACGGCTAATAAACCTGCTCCTATGCCTGCAGCTATTAAGAGTTCCCATGGTATTTCTGGTGGTGGCGGAGCTATACATTCTGGAGCGTTTTCCATATCAAGTTCCCATTCGCCATCATTGCAAACATATCTGTCTAGTCCGATACATGTTGTGCTTCCATGACCGCCGGATGGGTTTGTACATGGTTCTGCAAGGTCACATTCTGATGTCCAACCATTATCAACCCATGTGCCGTCATTGCATTGATATTCATGTGTCGGGTCTTGACCATGTGCTGGGTCGCCACATATTGTTTGACCATGTATTCCTTCGGGGTTAGTGCAATCTTGATATCCTTCTATTGGTATTGTGATAA
>DATLAF010000195.1:0-18288 GCA_035527635.1 Thermoplasmatota archaeon
CGACAAAAAATAGATATGGTTTGATGGGAGAAAAAAGAGATGCGACTTTTCATCCGCGGGTCTTACGCTGATGCTTCAGACTGCGCGGTATTCCCAGTCGCAGTTAATAAAACCTTAAGTTTTATATTATACCAATGCATATCAATTGTGAAAAGATATACTCTAATTGTCAAAGGTTGAGGAGAAAGCACTATGCCAATAAAAAAAGATGTTTGTAGCACAGGCATCGAAGAACTAGATATGAAAATGTCCGGGGGGATCCCCTTAGGAAGTACCGTTCTGGTCACCGGATGCAGTGGGTCAGGGAAAACAACATTGTGTATGCAGTTCTTATTCAATGGCGCAAGAAAAGGGGAACGCGGTGTCTTTTTTACCATCACGGAACCTCTCTTTAAGCTAACGAAAAACCTCGAGGGATTTGCATTCTACGATAAAAAACTTATTGAATCAGGGATGGTCAATATTATTGATTTACGTATTATCAGTGAGCGGTTAGGTCTGGATACAGAAAAATATACGGTAGAAGATGCAGGAGCATTGCTCGATATTTTAAAAGATATCGCAGATGAGCTTGACGTTAAACGATTGGTTATGGATTCTATTACAGCTCTCTGCTATCGACTTCAAACTCGCGAGATGATTAGGGATTTTATCTTTAAACTGGGCACATCCCTTGCCGTGATGAAATGTACGACACTGCTTACTTCTGAAGTTCCCCCCCAAACGTTCAAATTCTCACAATACGAGATTGAGGAATTTATCTCAGATGGCATTTTTTTCCTCGGTGACGTGGAAAGAAAAGGGGATCTTATTCGAACCTTTCAGGTCATCAAAATGCGTGGAACTGACCATTCTCGAACCAAGTTTGCATTAAATATTTCAGCTCAACGCGGTATCGAATTAGTACCGCTATTGAAATCATCTGAGTTTGAATCATTCTTGAAACGATAGGAGATAAGAAGATGGTAGATGCGGTTATTGAAGGCATAAGGGAACGGATTGCAGCAGCAATTCAGGTGAACCAATCTGTTGGGATTCAGGTCCCTGAGAACAGACATGGGGATTTATTAGAGGCCATTTTTGATTCCATGTGCCGAAGCACCCAAACCACATGGACGTTTGTCACAGTCAGTAAAACCTTCGATTACCTTTCAAAGACGTTCAAGGAGGGAACTCGACAGACAAACATCAAATTCATTGATTGTATCTCCCGTGCCGCTGGTATATCAGACGCAGCTCCTAACTGCATCTACATTGAAAGCCCCGTGATGCTGGAAAAAATGATTTTAGAAATACTCAATAACTTCAAAGGAATGAAACGTGATTTGGATAAATACATCGTCATCGATTCACTCAGCGCGTTAATGATCTATAACGACTCAGAGATTATCAGAGAGTTCATGACGCTGGTCATGAATAAAAGTAGGGCAGAAAACATCCATGTTGTTTCTATCCTTGTTGAAGAAGAAATGGACTCCAGTAAACTGATCCAACTGAACGATAAAATCATTGTTTTACGTGACTCATTTATTGATTAGAGAGCAACAACTATGAACCAACCTGCGATAAGAAAAAAAGACAACATGCATAATTCCTGGGAGGACGTACCATCAGAAATTGAACCTATCGCGAACTGGCAGGACAGTGCATATCATGCGGCTTTAGAACAACTCCAAACCGAGCACGGAAACGCTGATTCTGTTATGCGTATGGGCGAGGCGTTCGGGAGAGGACTTTTTACAGAACGAATTAAAGATAAATCACCTGATTGGACCATCAAAGAATGGATTAAGGAAATCCAAAATGATGTGTGTGGACCACTCGGAACAGAATTTACCTTTACCAAAGTCTCACATGACGTTGCAACGACATTCATGAACCGTCATCCACTTGCACAGACGTCTCAAGGACGAACGGCCACGGAACTGTTCAACTTCGGAGTCATGCGTGGATTATTTCTCAGTTCGTTCCCGAAAGGAGAACTTTTAATCAATGAAATTAAAAGCGAAAATCAACCTGAATTTATTTTCAAGACACATGCATCAGCGAAAGATAAACTTGAGCGTGAGCGAGTGATACGTGCATTTACCTTTTTGAAAAAAGATGACGGTGCCTGAGAGAATGGCACGAGAAGTATTTATCGATACCACTGTTAAAAAAAAGGAAGGCTTTTTACAAACAGGAATTGATAAATTAGACCGATTACTCGAGGGAGGAATCCCTGCTGGATTCACCGTTGTTCTTCTCGGTAGCCCAGGCAGTAGCACGGAGATTCTTGTCAAACAGATTGCATCAAATGGGAATGTCACCTACATCACTACCGAAGAAACAAAAAAAGAAATTCTTGATACCATGCAACGGTTCAACTGGCCAATACCTGAAATAGATTTCGTCGACATCTCAGAAAAATACTATTCAAATGTCTTGGAAGGTGAACAGAAACGGGTAAGTATCTATGAACAACGCTCAAAACACAAACTCAAAGAACTCATCGAAATTGGTTCAACGGCAATGCCATCGACAAACACTGCTATTGAAGATTTCTTAGCTATTTTATCGAATAGGACAAAAAATGTTACTGAGAAGAAAATTATTATAATTAATTCCCTTGATTTTTTCCTAAGTCAGTACAACCAGGAAGAAGTACTGCGAACTATTTACGCGGTGAAAGTCAATAACCTAAAGAATAAAGGTGTCCTCCTCATTGTAATGACGAAAGGAGTCCACGGGGAATTGTTCGAGCGAAAAATGGAAGGGCTTGCTGATGCGGTCCTCGAGCTGGATGTTATCCAGAAAGGTTCCTCATTTGAACGGTACCTCTCGGTTAAAAAAATGCGGAATTACGCAAAAAAAATAGGGATCGCACGCTACGTTATCGACGATAGCGGATTTGTTCTTGAGATGATCGAGAGAATCATGTAAAAAAAATGTACAGTTTTATATCAATCCATTAAAAAAATAAAAGAAAGAAAAAGAAAGATGTTTTCTTCTGGTTCTACTGCAGGGTTATTTTTGAAAAGAAAATCTTTGCTGGCACTGTTTTTGTTGCGCCTATTCCCTCGGTGCAGTTCACACTTATTTTTATGGTCGGTATTGGTGTGAGAAACCCTAAGCCAATTCCTTTAGGTGCACCAACTACGGTGAAGTTCTGAGCGATGCCGAGGTTCGCCTGCGAACCAGAGAAATCTTTCGGTTTTATAACCAGACCACCCTCGATGGTAATATCACAGGTGACATCTGTTGCGTTTGCTTCTCCGATGTTTGTGATAGTCACAGTAAAGCCTTTCCCACCGGTAACACTAATCGAGAATGCTGGTTGCGGGTTCTCAGAAGGAATATGTTTGAACATTCCTCCTGCGGTCTCATCGGTATTAAATCCACCAGCCCAACCGATTTCTCCTGCTACAAAGTCTGTAGCAAGCATCTGAATATCAGTCATAGCATTATAATTTGTCCAGCTGTGTCCACCATCAAGACTATAGGATGCTCCTGAAGAGCCGGTTGCTGCCCCTGTGCTAACATATTTATTTTCAGTCCCGGGCAGGTATGCAAGACCCGAAGAGAAACAGGTTCCAGAGTAGGTGACTGGAGCCCATGATACACCACCATCCATGGTTTCAAACAGATCATAAGTCACACCGTTATCATGCGCGACTAATCCATGTGTCCCGTCCTTAAAGGCAATCTCGTTCACGCCACCGTTTAAACCACCAGTGCTTGCACCAGAATAACTAGCAAAATAGGTGTGACCTCGGTCTTGGGAGATGTAAACATTTCCAAGGTTTGTTCCGAAAATTACAGTATCGCCAACAACATCGACTACACCAGTCCATCCGCCCTCTCCGCTTTGGGCTGCAACACCACTGTAGTTTATTTGTGGGACTCTAGTCCAGGTGGTTCCGCCGTTGCTTGTGTAGTAATCTTCGAAATACCCGTCTGCTGTATCTCCAAGAACTACCCCTTCGTTCTCATTCCAAAAGATGACGTTGTTACAAAATGAAATCGGGTAATGCCCAAGCTGGGTCCAGGTTGAGCCACCGTTTGTTGTTTTATAGGCACCACAAGCAGTATCTTGTGCACCAGCTTGATTAAAGAGTGCTGAGTAGGCAACTGTTCCGCTTAACCCACAAATATTACCAAGACCGTAACCCTCACTATTCAGAACAATGCCTTCTGTCCAGAGGTTCCCTCCATCTGTTGTCATTGTAATATCAGTTGTTGGTGCGTTCCCACCAGAACCATCATAGGCTATAGCCCACGCGGTCAGATTATCGACTGCATCGAGATATCGTATGCCTCTGGATGGTGTAAAAAAACCTGATGCTTGCTCAATCCATTCCCCTCGGCCTAATACGTTTTTTGGTTGGTTAAACGCGACCAATTGCGTTTGAGATGTCAGTGCTGTTACTGGCATGATAAATGCTAAAGCAATAGCAATTACTACACTAGCTTTTAATACGATCTTTGTTTTCTTTAAAAGTTTCATATATTATTCCCCATATTTTACATCATAGACGTCTTTTTATTTAAATGTTTCGGAAATAAATCGAGATTTTGGTATTTTCCTAGTTATTCTCGTTAATGATCTCAATCTCACAATGAAGTTAAGTACCTCACATAAATTGTTGATAAATGTACCATGTACCAGAAACCTAAGAACAGAAAAGCATATTGGACCTCTGATTTTCATTATTATAGATCATGTGAAACTATACTTTCGGTCTCCTTGACCACATGTTTATAAACATCTTTCTCTTTTCTCTTTACAAAAGGGAGAGCTCTTATGGGAAAAGATAAGGAAACCGAGTCACCACTTAACGATTTGCCTGGCGTTGGACCCGCAATAGCGGATAAACTGATTGAAGCAGGATATGGAGATATGATGAGCATCGCTGTTTCATCACCAAAGGAATTATCAGAAGTCGCAGAGATTGGTGAACCGACCGCAGCAAAAATCATTCAAGCAGCACGAAAGCAGGCAGATATTGGTAGTTTTGAGACAGGAACAGCACTTCTGGAACGTCGGGCAAAAATTGGTTCTATCACCACGGGGTCGAAATCATTTGATGAACTCATGGGCGGAAAAGGATTTGACAGCCAAGCGATAACTGAACTGTTTGGCGAGTTCGGCTCAGGTAAAACCCAGTTAGCACTCCAAATGTGCGTGAACGTTCAACTCCCAAAAGAAAAAGGTGGACTAGAGAGCCATGTTTTCTATATTGACACTGAAAACACATTTCGACCGGATCGTATTATCAAGATGGCTGAGGCATATGACCTTGACCCAGGTGAAGTGTTAAATAACATTCATGTCGCTCGAGCATATAACTCAAGTCATCAGATGCTTCTCGTCGACAAGGTCATGGAACTGTCGAAAGAGTTTCCTGCACGTCTGTTAATTGTCGATTCACTCACCAGTCAATTCCGAGCAGAGTACGTGGGAAGAGGAGCGTTAGCAGACCGACAGCAGAAACTGAATAAACATATGCACGACCTCCTTCGTTGGAGCGATCTCAATAATGGTGTTGTTGTCGTAACAAATCAAGTTGCAGCAAAACCAGATGCGTTCTTTGGCGATCCGACCAGACCAATCGGAGGCCACATTGTCGGACACACCGCAACGTTCCGGTTATACCTCCGAAAAAGCAAAGGCGGGAAACGCATAGCACGACTTATTGATTCCCCACACCTACCAGAAGGAGAAGCAGTATTTTCAGTCAGCGAAAAAGGCATCAGAGATTAAAAAAAAAAAAAAAAAAAAAAAAAAAGTTTTATCCTCCTTTTCACTCATACGGCACCGGGTCGATTTGTGCAAAGGAAGTCAGGGAAGCACAGAAACGTGGAGACGAACTTGGACTTACAGATGAAGAAGTCACATTTTACGATGCGTTGGCAGACAATAAAAGCGCGAGAGATTTGCTAGGTGAAAACATCCTAAAGGCTATGGCACGAGAACTTACAGATCTCATTAAAAAGAACGTGAGCATTGATTGGAAGTTACGGGAAACCGTGAGAGCAAAACTACGAGTCATGGTGAAAAAACTATTAAAAAAGTATGGTTATCCACCCGATAAAAGACAAATGGCAACAGATTTAGTCTTAGAACAAGCAGAGTTATTATCAGATAAATGGGCAATATAAATAAACAACACCGTATATGAATTTCATATAACTATCGAAAGGAGGAAAAAATGGACGACCCTAAGTCATTAGATAGCGTCTTCAAAGAGAAAATCTTTAGAATTCCTGATTATCAACGTGGTTATGCTTGGCAAATAAATCAATTTAAAGATTTTTGGGAAGATTTGATGAATCTCTCTGATGACGATGAACGCTCACATTATACTGGAGTCCTTACATTAAAACAATTTGCAAAAGGTGAAATTACTAAAGAACAATTTGAACAAATGAAAAAAGACCTTGAATATTAGTACAAACACATTAAATTAAAACCGTGTTAATGCTTTCTCCCCTCTTGTCCCTCAAGATATGTTTTTAAGGCAGGAATTGTTTCAATCTAGGGTTGCGTGACGTAAAATGCCTTCATTGGAGGAACATTGTGCTGTCAGTAAAAAAAGAACCGGCAAGGAATACAGAGAATTGCATGAATGGATTGATGCACCAAAAGAATACCTTGGTAAAAATCACAGGATAGAGCGACATGCAGGCACAGAGATTTACAGGGCGTTCATTGCGGAGAAATTCGGGGATAAAGCGGTTATCGAATGGCTTTTCCATATCGCTATTGATAACCTTCAAACAGCATACAAGGCATCCAATGATATCTATAGGGACCGCACTTTTAATTATTACAGGTTTGCATTGTCGAAAGGAGATGAAGTGTTTTTTGACTGCGGGAAACTTAATGAGGTGCAATTGTTAAAGAAATTCAAAGGGGAAGAAGATTAGAATTAAAAAAATATATCCGTGTCAATGCTTGACCGCTGATAGTATATAAAGGTATCATTTTGTATGCTTTTTCTCCATATACATGCTAATAATCGTTATGTTAACTATTCTATAATCAGATACATCGGGATGACTAACACATCCCCACTTTCACTTTGTCTAAAATTTCTTCGATTCATTTTCTACCTCCCGACTTTACGACATTATATTTGATGCGAGAAGTAATATACATTTATCTTTTTAATTCTTTTGCAATAAAATTTTTATAATACCAGTGTGACAGATCTTCAACATCAAAGTATTCTTCAAAATGAAAAAAGAAAAAAACAACCCTTTGTTGTATAGTATTGATTATTTGAGTTTTTTTAGGATCAATTTCGCTACTTTCTCCCCAGAAAGAAGCATGCCACCAAAAATCGGACCCATACGCGGTGCTCCGTAGACTGCATTTGCACCCATCCCCGCAACAAAAAGACCAGGATAGACCTCTTTTGTATTTTCCACCACGGTCCTTTCCCCTACCTCAGCACACATGGAACGTTCTTTTTCCAAATCACCGCTTGGTGTGTTCAGAGCACCAACCTTTCGTCTCACTATATGACAAATCTCAGCTGCATGCCCCGTGGCATCGATACAATACTTCGCACGAATCGATAGAGGGTCCACATGCAAACCTGCAATCTCAACCGCACTCCAGTTGATCACAAAGCCATTGACCTTCTTTTTGTTCAAAAGCACATCCTCAACAGATATCGTATTGAATATCCGAGCACCTGCATCAATTGCAGCTGAACAGAGTTTTGTGGTGACCTCAAGAGAATCAGCACTATAATACCCGTCTCCCTCGTTCTTCACTCGGACACCAACATCCTCTAAAATATATTTAGATTCTTCTTGCACGACAATAACAGGGAATGTCATACCACCACCCCACATACCACCGCCTACCGAAAGCTTCCGTTCGAACACGATCGTTTTTTTACCTGCATTAGCCAAATATTTCGCAGCGGTTAAACCAGCAGGGCCAGCACCAGCGATAACGACATCTACATCAAAGCTATCGCTGAATTCTTTAGAAAAACGTTCAAAGATAATTCTGGTAACCATGACATCATCGATACTGATATGAAACACCTCGTATCGACCCATATTTCACGAACATTATTAAACATACCGCTAACCATTTATATTCTTGTAGATGTTCACCGTTTGTGCTGAAAATCAGACGTGCGCAACCGAACGATATTTTTCCAGTAATCGACCTTGCGTTCGACACGTTACCAGAGCGCTACACCCCCTCAATCTTCAACCAATTCTACGAATCATTCCCCGCCGGTTTTTTCATAGCCCTAAAAAATAATTCAATCATCGGTTTTCTTATCGGTATTAAAACCTCACCAAATATCGCACGAATCCTCATGCTTGCAGTAAAAGAAAAGAATCGGAAACAAGGCATCGGTACAGCACTGCTTTCGCAATTCCTCTCAGAGATGAAACATCAAAACGTCAGTCGGGTGGAACTTGAAGTCCGCACGACAAACCAAGGTGCTCTTGATTTTTATAAAACACAAGGATTTACCCTTCAAGATATACTTCACCACTTCTATCAAAATGGAGAAAATGCATACAGTATGAGAAAAGATCTATAGCCGATGAGTTTCTTTTTCTCGCTCAGTCATAAACCGGATAGCCATCTGATCCAGACGATTCGCAATTTTCTCTAAACCAGGATCACCATTATTGGTCGAAAGAATCCCTGCGACATCTTTACTTAACGTAAACACCGCGAGTTTATGCTCTCGTTTTGATTTGTGAATCTGATAGGGTGTAATCTCTAATTTCTCATAGGAACTATGGTCACACCCATTATGTTCACAGATCTGTTCAAGTTGACTTCGTATCTGATATAAAAACGTGTGGAGTTGGATAAGTTCGTCTTTCTGCATTGTTACTGCCTTTCCCATGTCAAGAATACTATATTGACCTTTTATATTTTTTCACGGTTGTTTCGTATGTAACTGCCTAACACTCGCATGATTGTTTAGGTGTTTTGTATGGTATAAAATTATTGAAAGTCATTTTTTGTCAACACTTTGACCGCTTTAGGCATTTTGACGACGTTCCCTAGCTTGATACCAACGATTTCTTTAACGTTTTTGTTATTTGCGATATCCAACAATCGTTGTGTGACAATACCGTCAAAGACGACCGCAGAGACATTATCACCTTTCTTAATCTCATCGGTGAGCTCACGGACAGGGATAGTACGGATTTCTTTTCCGTTCGCATCCAACAACACCGCCTTTAAGGAGCCAGATATCTCATTAAGAATCGTTTCGTAATTCTTTTGTTTCTCTGTCGTAATCACTGGTTCTTCAACGTCTTCAGAGCTATCCTCATCTTCCTTCCGCGTCTGTTGCTGTTCCTTTTTCTTTGAGAAAAATTCTTTTTTCATCCTTTGTGGCTGCTTCTCACCGTTCTCTTGACGCTTGTCTTCCCCGTTCTTGCTTTCAATTTTGATATTATACATATCCATATATTGCTCACGTGGTATCTTATTTTTCAATGATTTCATGATGAGTTTCTGAGGGATTTCCTCAACCTCTCTTGTCTGCGGAGCCCGTGCAATAAAATCAACATCAGCAACCTGCAAAAGCTCTCGTAGAATCAACTCTCCACCACGATCGCCATCAACAAAAACAGTCGTTATTTTTTCTTTTGAAAGATCAATAACGGTTCGTGGGACATTGGTACCACCCACTGCAATGACGTTTTTAATCCCATATTTCAACAGGTTTAACACATCACGTCTGCCTTCAACGATAACAATCGCATCACTCTCATTGATGTTCGGACCAGCAGGACAGTGATCATGACCGAAGCTTGTGATTTCCTCTATTTGAACGGCTTGGCGAACATTCTCTGATATACTTTCGCTATCGGTCTTGCTTTTTTCCATCACATCATTTAACAATGCCTTCGCTCGCTCAATGACCTGTTTTCTTCGTGAGACACGTACATCCTCTACTTCCTCGACATGAATCGTGGCTTTACAAGGACCGACACGATCGATACTTTCGAACGCTGCTGCAAGGATAACCGTTTCTACCTTATCTAACGACGTTGGTAATGTTAGAACACCATCGCTTTTCCCGTTCTTGGAATCAAGCTCTACCTCAATTCTTCCAACCCGGGCGGATCGTTGCAACTCACGAAGATCAAGTTCATCACCAAGAAGCCCTTCGGTTTGACCAAAAATGGCTCCGACGACATCGGATTTCTCAATAATTCCATCTGCCTTTATTTTAGCCTTAATCAAATATTTTGTAGTTGACGGGTCAATGACCATTATCTTCACCTCTATGTTCACATCAACTCTTTGAAAAATAGCACCTGCTTCTGCACGAAGCGACAGAGGTCTTTCTTTTTTCTCTCAACCTTACGTCTTTCTTTGCATATATTTCGAGAGTAAGTAAATCGGTAATCTTAAGGTAATGAAGTACCATTTTTCATTAAGTTGATACTTAATATTGTTGTATAGACCTTGCGTCATATTTAAATGTTGTGCTTAGTATTCAGACATGATTTTCATGGCTGAGAAAATTTTTATTGGCGTCGCATGGCCCTACGCGAATGGATCCTTACATCTCGGACATATCGCCGGATGTTACCTTCCAGCGGACATCTTTGCTCGATACAATCGACTGAAAGGTAGGGATGTCCTCATGGTTTCTGGGAGCGATGAACACGGTACCCCTATCACGATTACCGCTGATAAAGAAAAAACAACACCACAAGCAATCGTCGATCGGTACCATAAAGAACATACCGAAAATATGAAACAGCTCGGTATCTCCTTTGACCTTTTCACCAGAACAACAACAACGAATCACGAAACAACTGTCCAAGAAATCTTCCTCGACCTGTATCAGAAGAAACATATCAATCGAAAAAGTATAGATGCTTTCTTTTGTCCTAACTGCAAACGATTTCTCCCGGATCGCTATGTCGAAGGAACCTGCCCACATTGCCAAAAAGAAGGAGCCCGAGGAGATCAATGCGACAACTGCGGAAAACTCCTTGATTCATTCGAACTACTGAATGTGACCTGTAAAGTATGCGGGGGAACACCGGTCAAACAAAAAACAGAACATCTATTTTTTGCCTTAAGCTTCTTTGAACAAAAGCTCATCGAATGGCTGAAAGATAAGAAATATTGGAAAGCAAACGTCCTGAAATTTACAAATAATTGGTTACAGAACGGATTACATGACCGTGCGATCACCCGTGATATTAGTTGGGGGATTAAGGTCCCTGTGTTCAGCTTTGAAAACAAACGCATCTACGTCTGGTTTGACGCGGTGATAGGGTACCTGTCAGCAAGTAAAGAGTGGTCAAAAAAACAAAAAGAACCATCGAAATGGCAGGAATGGTGGAAAAACCCAGCGGCAAAACATTACTATTTCCTTGCAAAGGACAACATCCCGTTCCATTCCATTATCTGGCCATCTATCCTGATGGGGTACGATGACACATTGAATCTTCCGTATAATATCCCAGCGAACGAATATCTTACGTTAAAAGGAGAGCAATTCTCAAAAAGCAGAGGCGTCGGAATTTGGGTTCCTGAAATTCTGAGACGGTTCGACCCTGATGTCATTCGATATTATCTGTCTATAAATATGCCGGAGAATAAAGACACGGACTGGACATGGAACGATTTTGTCTCAAAAAATAATGACGAACTGCTTGGAACCCATGGGAACTTTATCCACCGAGTCGTTACCTTCACAAGCAAGAACTTCGGCGCCATCCCAGATGCTAGCACCCTTAACGAAATGGATAAAGAGGCTCTCCAAAAGATACAAGAAACCCATAAAGAGGTTGGAGAAGAACTCGAACAATGCTCATTTAAAAAAGGATTACGAGCAGCAATGAACCTCGCACAATATGGGAATGTATACTTCGACCACAACCAACCCTGGATACTGCTCAAAACCGACCCAGAACGCTGTCGAACCGTCATGCATATTAGCTTACGTCTCGTACAAGCACTTGCGGTCTGTATGGCACCCTATCTTCCATTCTCCTCAAATCGCATTTGGAAAATGCTTGGACATACACACCCGATAAAACATTGGGATGACGCACTTATGGAATTACATCAAAAAACACCTCTTGAAACACCGACACCTTTATTTAAGAAACTCGAATTAACGGACATCGTGACCACCACGGATCCGTTCTCCAAACTTGACTTACGTGTCGCTAAAATCCTTGAGGTTTCAGATCATCCGCAGGCTGATAAGTTGTATATCATGCAGGTTGATCTCGGACCACTGGGAAAACGGACAATCGTCGCTGGGATGAAACCCTACTACCAGAAACAAGAGATCGCAGGAAAATCAATTGTGATGGTTACAAATCTCAAACCTGCGGTGATTCGAGGTGTTGAATCAAAAGGAATGCTTCTTGCCGCAACCGATGCAACGAACATAGTATCCTTATTAGACCCAAAAGATGTTTCTGCTGGTGCTGAGGTCGGAGTCGACGGTATCGCCAGAGAACCAGCTGCAGAGCTTGAATTTGAGGTGTTTAAACAAGCACCAATGACGGTTAATGAGAAAGGAGATGTGGTGTATAACGGAAAACCATTGAAAGCAAAAGACACCATCATCGTCACCGATAGAAAAGTAAAGGAAGGCGCGAAAATATCATAAGAGGCAAAAATACCATGAACACATCTATCGTAGTAGATACAGAACTACCAGTAAAAATACTCAATAAAGGCAAAGTACGGGATATCTACGAGGTGAATAATCATCTCTTATTAATAATCGCCACTGACCGAATCTCTGCATTTGATATTGTTCTACCAGACCCGATACCGTCGAAAGGCGTCTGTCTTACCCAACTGTCGAAATTTTGGTTTGACTACATAAAAAAAAGTGTCCCCAACCATGTGATATCCACCGATGTGAAAGATTTTCCAAAGGAATTACAGGCGTATCATTCACAATTAGCAAACCGCAGCATGCTTGTCAAGAAAACAAAGGTCATCCCAATAGAATGCATCGTACGTGGATATATCTCCGGGTCAGCCTGGAGTTCCTATAAAAAAGATGGGACGGTCTGTGGGATAAAGCTCCCAGGGGGCCTACAGGAGTCAGAGCAATTTCCTGAACCACTTTTTACTCCATCTACGAAGGCAAAATCAGGTCATGACATCAACATCTCAGTCTCGGAGATGAAACAAGTGGTTGGTTCTGATATTGCAGATATATTAAATGACTATTCTCTTAAGATTTACAATACCGCGGTTACCTATGCAAGAAAACGTGGGATTATCATCGCAGACACAAAGTTCGAGTTTGGCATATTTGACAATGAGGTCATCTGGATTGATGAGGCCTTAACCCCTGATTCATCACGGTTTTGGCCTACTGAGAGTTACATTTCAGGTAAAAGACAACCAAGTTATGATAAGCAGTATGTTCGTGATTATCTGAATTCAACCGGATGGGATCATAATTCGACCCCACCGACTCTCCCGCAAGACGTCATTAATGAAACCACAAAGAAATATCAAGAGGCTTACGAGAAAATAACCGGAAAGAAATTTCTTTTCGCTTAAAAAGAGAACAATACTGGAAACATTTTTTCAGATACAAAGCAAAGACGACAAAAGATTTTAAAAAAAGAAATCTTTGTAACAGGTGAGTAATTTTATCTGATTTAATTGAATTTCTTGAAAAAAATTACATAAAATCTGAACCTCGAACACCAGTTCGTTCATATCACATACCATAAAAATCAATGCGTATAACACCATCGGTTATACTACAGAACAGGAATTTACGATTGAAAAGTTCCTCTTAGGCGTCGTTATCCTTCCTGAACGGGTGAACGCCAATCAAGACCAGGGGTCCTCACCCCGATTTTTGGAACGAGAGGGAAACGTCGTTTATGCTGACTTGTTATACGCATCTTTCGGATACGTTCGATCTGTCCCTTGGACGCATGGGTTGTTTTCTGTATTTCACTGATATCAAGTTTAAGCTCCAACCCAAATAAAATCTGATCAAGGGTCGGATAACCCATGCGAAGCTCTTTTTCATCGGTCTGCCCTGCCCATAGTCCCGCGGTCGGTGGTTTTTTGATAACCGGAGCAGGGACCTTCAAATATTTCGCTAGCTGATACACCTGGGTTTTATACAGATCACCAAGAGGCTGAAAATCAACGCCACCATCCCCATACTTCGTGAAATACCCGACCAAGATCTCTGATTTATTGGACGTTCCACATACCAAACTACCAGTCTCATTAGCATATTCATATAAGAGAATCATGCGTACACGTGGTTTGATATTTGCTAGCGTTATTTTCTTTTGTTGCTGCAGGGAGCTATGGAATGATTTCACAAAGGGAGAGATCTCTATTTCCTCATAACGGATATGAAATGTTTTTTTAAGGAGGTGTATGTGTTTCCTATCAAGAGCAGGTGTGGTTTCATCAGGAAGAAAAATACATTGAACGTTGCTGACCCCAAGTGCCTCTTTACAAAGGATCGCACTCACCGCGGAATCCACACCACCAGACAGACCTAACACCACGCTGGAACAACCAGAGCTTTCCACATAGGTTTTAATAAATTCTTTTATGACGGTTGCAACATCTTTGGGATTAATAGAGAGATTAATCATGCTCATTTCGCCACCCAGGTTTCGATCGATTCCAGTATCAGAGATTCTGCTTCTACCAAGACCTTGTTATCAACAGAACTAAATGAAGAACGAGCAATCGCAAGGGGGATTCTGCGAAGGTAATCAGACATCCGAAGGTCCCTACGCAACGTCGTATTGTAATGATCTTCCACAATGTCATTCATCAGGTTGAGATACTTGTTGACATTTTTCTCAGAGGCAGAAATCGTTGGCTCATACCGTCGGGCAAGTTTCACCCATTGATCATAATAATCATGTTTCTCTTTCATCTCACTGGTACCGTAGAATTTTTTCCGAAAGAGATTGAGCCGATCTTCTTTCCCAATGTTTTGGACTTTTACGACCAATGCACATCGACTCATCAGAAGCGGAGATAACCCGATATCTTTTAACGCGTTCTTCCCGAATACCTGAGATTTCGGGTTTGCAAACGCGATCATAATAAACCTGCTTTCAATGTTCTGATGCAGTTTTGCGGAATGCACGCTACATTTCCCATTCGAAAGCAATTCATAACAATACTCAATGTCGTCCCCAGGTATCTTATCAAACTCATCGACTAAAACAAGTTTCCGGTTTGCATGAGGGAGCGCACCCAGATCACCAGTTCCAAGATGGCAGACAAGACCCGATCGAGTGGTGTTTGCACCAATGGTAGTGATCTCTGAGAATTGCTCGGAGATGATTTCCTTAGCCATAGTTTTACTACTCCCTGGTTCTCCGATAATCAAGGAATGCACAGGTTCATCAAACGTAGAAAACATGCTAGCAGCTATTACCTTTTTCATGATGTCATTGCCATGGATCTCCTGAAACACGTTCTTCCAAAATCCGTCAAATCCGCGTTCCTTTGCAAACTTTTTCAGTTCATCCTCAGGAAGATAAATCCCGCTTTTTTCACGTTCCATTATCTTCTTTGAATCAAGGATCTCCCGAAGACTTTCCGCTTTTGAAATAACTTTGGAAAACGCCTCTGATTTCCGTGACAGCTTCAACACGTTCCCTTCGATGGTTAACGCCGCGTTTCCCCAGCCGACCACATAGACATCTAAGGCGTTCAGAATCGATTTGATGACTGCTCTATCAGTTTTTTTAGAGGTAACCTCAATAAGATCTCCGTTGGTAATAGCGATATCAAGGATGTTTTCGTTTGCAAGGATATTTCGAGCTCGTTGAACAAGCATCGTACCTTTACTGCCTCCCATCCCCAGTGAAGAAACAGACATGATGGCAATCTGCTCTAACGTAGTAATCCCCATATTTTCTAATTTCTTTCGATCAGAGGGAACAACGCTAAGTAAGGTAAGATCATCTTCCATAAGACACCATGCGAACAGGCAATATCCATGTAGGAGAATTAAAAGTTTCGGGTACAATACGGATTTAAAAGAACACGCATTTTTTATTCACGATGAATCCGTCTGCTCAAGTGATATTTTTTCATTTCTCGTTCAAGGTACCGATACACCGTTGGGTGTTCGCTACCACTCAGCAGCATATCAAGTGCCTTTTTTGCAATATCCATCGATTCAAAATCTGCTATCACAGCAACAGTATGACCATAGACTGCTAGGATTCCCCCAGTCAGACCTTCGATAACTCGCTTTGTTTTTCCTTCACGTCCAATGACCCGTGCTTTCAATCTGATAAGATGGGACTCCTTTTTCCCGATATAATCATAGATATCAAAGATAAACAACTCTGTTTCCTCCCCAAATAAACGAAACGCATGGTCCGGTGAAAACCCCCGTCCGATAGCACGGACAACATCCTCAACCTTCAAAGGGACAAGAGGGTCTTTTGCCCCCTGTTCATTAAACGACACATCCCCTTCCTCAGAATCGATTTCCAGGTGCATCTGTGAGATCCTCTCAATCGTCTTTTTCGTCTCACCGTCCTTGCCGATCAAGACACCGACACGTTCTTTTGGAATACGTACATATTTCATCGTTTATCCCTTCTTTTTTTTCACCAATTTCTCAAAGATGAGGTGTTCATCGCTTTCTATGTCGTATCTTTTGAAATAGTGGACGATATTATGAATATCCCTCTGGAGGAATTCTAAGGAAGACGGATGATCAAACAACACTCCTTGACCAACGTCAATGATATATGGTTTCTGACGAAACATTAGAATATTAAATGCACTAAGATCGGCATGGACGACTTCTGCTTTGTACATCCTAGTGATAAAGGTCATGATTTCGTCAAAGACCTTCTGAGGGTTTCGAAGAACCACGTCCTTTAACATAGGCGCTGGTTTATTCGCATCACCAATATACTCCATTATCAAAATGTTTTGTACACATTTTAATGGGGCGGGTACACGTACGTTTGCTTGACGTAATAAAACAAGGTTTTTATACTCTTTTTTTGCCCATTCTTCGATAATATCCCGTCTGTTTTTATACCCGTAAGCAAACCGAGGATCACCTTCGATATACGAAGCGATATGTTTAAAGGTCATCGTTGACGTTCGGAAGATTTTAATCGCAACAAACTCTTTTTCAGGGGTGGTCCCCCGAAAGATATTTGCCTCTTTTCCCGTGGAAATTGGAAAATCTACTTGATCAATTATTTTATCTGAAATCAATTTCCCTAGTCGCAGAAGTGTCTGTTTATCAAACACCTCGCCAAACGTCTTTCGATCAAAAACCACGCGGTCTAATATCACCTGTGATTGCCGATCGAGTTTTTTCAACCACTTATCATTAAGAAGTTCATCAGAAGACATTAATTTCCTCTGGAAGCATTTTTCTTCTGCTCAGACTACTTGCCTGAGTCCTACTGTAACGAAAAACAATGTCTGCTTTCTCATTTTGGATATCCCATGGTTTGATAATAAGCAGATCACCAGCGCGCACCCGAGCCTTCCGTTTCATCTTTCCAGGGATTCGAGCCATACGAGATTTTTTATCCTCGCAGACAACATGGATACGAGAACCACCAAGTAATTGATCTGCAATTGCAAACAACTCATTATGTTTTCGATTCGGTAACGGTAACCGGTAGTATCCTTCCTCGCCATCTTGTGTTGTCCCCTTCGGATTATGTGTCCTTGCATACGTATTCTCAGGTGGTGTCATATCTCAAAGCCCCAATGAATCAGAAACCTTCTTAAGCGCATCTAAACTCAGCTCAAGAAACGTCTGAATTTCTAGTTCCATATCTCCACACAGTTCAATTCGTTTTCGGTTACACCCCGCTGCAAAGGATTTATCCTTAAACTTCGCTAGTAAGGTCTTTGGAGTCACATCCGCGAGCTTCTTGGAGGGCATAACGAGTGCTGCAGCAATAATAAGACCAGATACCGCATCAGCAGCAATCAATGATTTATCAAGATAGGTCTGCGGAATCTGAGCGGTATATTGATAGTTATGTGCTTTAATTGCGTTAATTGCCTCTGCAGGTAACAAATCATATAATACTTTAACTGTTATTTGTGAATGCTTCTCTGGCTCGTTTTTTGTAAAATCATAATCTAAGTCATGGAGCAGCCCTGTCAATCCCCAGAGTTCTGGGTCTTCGCCTAATCTCTTTGCCATCTCCACGAGGATCGCTTCGACTGCTAACGAGTGTTTGATAAGATTTTTTGTTCGTAGGTTTTTTTTAAGCAACGCCAGTGCTTCATTCCGAGTCAGCATACGAACAAGA
>DATLAF010000196.1:0-3238 GCA_035527635.1 Thermoplasmatota archaeon
CTGCGGCAGGCCACTCCCAACCCTTACCTTAGAACAGCTCACTCAGAAAGGAGCGGTAACTATGAGGGGCGACGGTAGCCGACTGTACCATCACCCACACCATACAACCGAACAGATCATTGATTCCCAGTCCGGGGTTCCACGGTTTGTGCGGGGATCGGAGATAGAAAGATGATCGAGAGTGTAAAAGCATTTATCCGGTATCTTTTCGGGAGAGCGAACGATTCAGACTGCCCGATGTGGATCGAAGGGTTTTGTTCCATCCCCCAAGGAAAACCAGAAGTATGTAAAGGATATTATAATTGTGTATATCTCAGGGTGACACGCCAATGATCCTCTCATTCAGTGTATTCAAGGAAAAAATAGAGAATGGTGAAAAATGCCAGACCATACGGAAATATTCAGAAGGACAATATAAACGATTTCTGAATTGCTGGAACAAACGAGAAACAACCGGCAGATACAACCTGTTCTGGCACAACCCTCGGAATGGTGGAACCCGGATTAAAGATGTAATACCAACAGAAAAACCATTCCTGATCCAATTCTGTCAGCACGATAGCTTTGTAGGGAAAAGTAACCAGTTCAAACGGGTGATCAATTCGATCATCAATGCCGACACCGGAGAGCCAGTTCCCTTATTCAAGCTCGCCAGGGACGACGGGTTTGAAAACGATTTTGAGATGTGGGACTGGTTCTATCAGGAATATTACGGGAGACTATTTACTGAAAAATTCATGGTACTCAGGTGGTAAAAATGACAACTGAAGACAGTGATAAAAAGACGTGTGGAAAGTATAGCAAGAACAGCCGGTGTACTCCTAAGTGTGGAGCTCCCGGAGGAAAATGTAATGAGGTTCATACTGAGTACTGGTGTATTCTGAAACCAGGTGAAGAATGAAAGATTACTTATATCTGCGTCTTGTACGAGAAAGATATCTTTCCTCATCAAGCTCTCCAAATCGAGGAGAATCAATACCAAAACCTCTCCATCGGGGGGAAGAGTCTTTTTTGCCTTTAGGTCGTCCTTTTGGCATAATGAAAGATACATTTGATAATATTAATACTTTTTGTAGGTGAAAAAGATGATAATCTATATGACCTTGGATCATGTCTCCTATATTCAGCATGTGGAAAATATGTGCTGGTCTTTCAAACAATTACGCAGACGCAAAAAAGAACTACCCAAATGTAAAGGAAACTTCTTAATGGATTCTGCGGGATTCACCGAATTATCGGATTTTGGGAAATACACTTTCGATATTGATGAGTATCTCCAATGTGTGAGGAGATTCAACCCGGATTATTTCGTGAATATGGATTGGATGTGTGAATCCACAATATTAGAAAAAACGGGAAAAACAACACATTTTCATATCAACGCAACTATAGAAAATTACTATCACATGATCCAAAAAATGACAGAAGATGAAATAAAGAAGTGTCTCCCGGTTATACAGGGATTCACCATCCAAGAATATCTCTATTGTATCGAACGATACGAAAAGAATGGATTAATCGCCCCTTATATGGGCGTAGGATCGGTATGTAGAAGAGGATCAACCAGCGAGATTGCTAAAATACTTTCAATCATCAAGGGGGAACTCCCAAATGTAAAATTACACGGATTTGGAGTGAAAAAATCAGTACTTGATCTAATCCCAAACAACCTTCTTCATTCGATTGACACAGCAGCATATATGTACGGAAAAAAGATTGATGGGCGGTGGGTTACTTCTGCAAACGGGATTGATATTGCGTTAAAAGAAATGCAGGATGGAATAAAGAAAAGCTCAAACAAAAAACAACAGTCATTAAAGGTGGTTTAAAATGAAAATCTATCTCGGTTTCACAGGTAACAAACAAGTTGCAGAGTTTATGAAGAAATATGATTGCGGATGGCTTTTCTCACCCTCAAACTATTCAAAGAATTTCCGGGAAGCATTCTGCATGGACAACGGTTGCTTCTCGGCATATCTCAATAACAAAACATGGGATGAGAGTGGATTTTATAAATATGTCCGGGATTTTGTACCGTACAAACCAGATTTTATTGTCGTCCCGGATATTGTTGCAGGTGGATTAAAGTCGCTTGACTTCTCTTTAAAGCACGTCGAAGCAATGCCAAGACCGAGATATCTTGCCGTTCAGGACGGGATGCATTCAAATGCCGTTCGTTTACATCTTGATAAATTTGATGGTATCTTTGTCGGTGGAACAATCGTCTGGAAAATGAATACCGCTAAAATGTGGGCAGATGTAGCGCATTTACACGGAATAAAATGTCATGTCGGAAGAATCGGCACATTCCAGGGATACGCTCTTTGTGAAGCGTGGGGAGTCGATTCGGTGGATGGTACAAATCCCTCGCGGAATTGTAACGAACGACCATTACGAATGTTCAAGGAACAATCTAGTTTAAATCAATTCGATCTGATGGATATTGATTCAGAAACCGATTATCGCTGGAAAAATTTATGTTCGGGTGTGATAGGAAATGATTGAAATGAAATTACCACAGATCAGAACCATATTCTTCATGAAGGTTCTCTTTAGCAGATTTCCGTGCGTTTCTGCGATTGCTTCCTTTTGCGGTTTGAACCACCTTTTTTTTCTTACCCATAATACTCGGATACATCACTATGTTGTAGTTTCGCATAATAATCAAATAGTTAATTCTTATATAAATAATGATTGGGTGGGTAACAAATGAAAGGACAAAAGGCGTTATTCTCACACAAAGGCGACGAATGGGAAACTCCAAAATGGTTATTCGATAAACTTGATAAAGAATTTCATTTTAATTGTGATGCTGCATGTACTGTTGAAAATCGAAAATGTGATACGTTCTATGATATCAATGGCGATGCATTAAACCCAAATGCCGATTGGAACAATATTGCGTTTCTCAACCCTCCCTATTCAAAGATCGCAGCGTTCATGAAAAAAGCATATGAAGAATCTCTCAAAGGTGCAACAGTAGTATGTCTTATTCCCTGCCGTACTGATACCCGGTACTGGCACGACTATTGTATGAAAGCATCAGAGATCCGGTTGATCAAAGGAAGGTTAAAGTTCACTAATCAGAATATTGAAAAAACCACATCAGCAACATTTCCCTCATGTATTGTAGTGTTTGATGAACGAATGGCAAGAATGAGTACGCCATATCCAGTTCTGTATTCGATGGTGAAAGAGTGATCGAAAACATAGGATCAATACTGGCATGTATCGGAGC
>DATLAF010000197.1:0-2569 GCA_035527635.1 Thermoplasmatota archaeon
CTTATAAGTATTACTGGTCGAGTAATGTTTAATCTCCTGCATCAATTTATTATTTGGAGATGGGAAAGGCGTAGTAAAATAACTGTTTATATATGGTGGAGTTGGTGGTCCACCAGGATCAGGTGCATCATAAATATCATACCCATCTGACGCATCGAAGGCTTCACCAAAAATAATATTATCATTAAATCCGTAAGTTTCACTAAAGTACAATGTTGCATCCCAAACGATACCACGATCCTCATTTTTTTGCGTGGCTGTTGTATCTTGAATTTGTATTTTCGCTGCACTAAACGCGGTACATATAAATATCATTGCGAGAGCAAAAACAGCGATTTTTCCTACAAAACTCCTGCCTAAAATATTAAAAAAATTTATTTTCTTATTATTTTTTTTCATTTTTATACCTCAATACAACTTTCTTCCCCGTTTTAATGTATAAAATAAGATGCAAAAGGGTATTATATATATTTCGGTAGGATAATTATCGTAGAAAATATTTTTCCGTATTCATTTTTTTTTTAACTATTTTACTTTCCTTGGTGTTCGAAGGTTTTTAAAATAATTTCCACACTCGCAGGTCCATGGAACTCGAAAGTCCAACATTATTATATGCTGTTACAGTAATGAGATAAGGGAAACCCCCTCCACGATCTGACCAGGTCCAGCTGTAAGGTGCGATGTAATCTTTTACTTTTAAATCACCGTCTATGAAAATTTCGACCCGGTTAATTTCAGACTGACCATCTGTTGCAGTGGCGGTTATATCGACTTGTCCAATGACAAGAGTCGTGAAAAAGATTGGGAATGTCCACTGAATAGTACCTCCTAATAAATTCACATATAAATATCCTTTTTTTGGCGACGTGATCGCTAATGATGGCGGTGTTGTATCGGTTTTTGTTGTAAACGACCACAGAGGGCTTGTACTGGTGGATTGATGATTATCCCAAGCGACAACCTTCCAGTAGTATTTCGTGTTGTATAATAAATTATCTAACGCAAGATTGGTTCCTGATATGTTTGATTTTATTTTAGTGAGAGGGAATGAGAAACCGAAGTAGACATCATAAGTGACGAAATCACCGCTATCCGGATCACCGCCGGTCCAGCAAAGATCACAATACACTGGGACTTCAGTTGATCCATTCGCTGGGATGGGGTTACTTGGCGCATAGGGGGGATTGTTTGGACCGTATTCTGTCCTGAAACGCCAATGCGGTCCTACCCTAGATGCTCCATGATTATCCCAAGAAACAATCTTCCAATAATAGTACTTATAATACGAAAGGGTCCCAGGATCATAACTCAGAGTCGACTGATTATGAGACACGATAGAAGGAGAACTGGACGTCCCAAAATACACATCATACATCACCGTATCACCAGGATCAGGATCACCACCAACCCAACCGAGATCAGCATTCACAGAGACCCCCGTAGAACCATTCGGAGGAGAAGGAGAACTTGGAACATTCGGTGGTTGATTCGACATACAGATAATCTTCAATAATTGAGGTAAAACTGCTGGGCAGGTAAACGAATACGTGCTGTACAAAAGCATATTTTTTAGGGGCGTTCCTCCACTGTTGCAGAGTGTAATTGACGAATATTCAGTAGAATTAATTGCATTAGGGCTCCATGTGATTGTGACCGTCGTTGGTGTGACTAAATCACTAGGCATCCATTGAACAGATAGGTTCCAGATTTTTGAAATTCCAGGGTAATGACGATAGTCTTCCAATAATTTATCAAAAGGAAATGCTAGGGTATCGTCTAACCATGTGCGAACATAGGGTAGTCCTGGAGGAGGAGGTGCTTTTGGCACATCATATAAATCTGCAGGCGGACCATCGTTTGCGTCTGGTGCTTCACCAAACACAGAATAATCACATGCGCCACCAAGTTCAGAGCAATTTACTAAGACATTCCAAGCTATCTGCATTTGCTCATTTCCGAGATTCAGGAATGTACTTGGGCTGTTCATCGTATTATAACTTGTACTTATCCACTCTGCGGATCTCACCACATTCGAGATACGAACCTCATCTATAGTACCATTAAAAGGATACAGAAAATCAGAGTTACTTGCACCACGACGGGCACCAAACAACATATCAAAACTATTCGACACGGAAAACGGAGTCACAATGTTATCATCAGCGACTCCATCGATATAATACACAGATCTTTTTGTCCCAGCGTTATCATAATTCACAAAAACCGCATGATGCCATACCCCATCATTCACCGTCACCCCCGTACTAAAAGGAACATTACCACCACTCGAATACAGCATTCCAGCAGAAACCAACAAATGATATTGCCTGGTAGCGACAGTAGTACCTCCCTTAGCTATGAATGTTCCATAGGCTTGCGTGGTTTTAAACCAGAAGGAAATAGTGAACTCATTGTCATGAGGGTTGAAATTCAGACTGGAAGGCTGCCCAAACACAATATAATCATCAGTGCCATCAAAGCTATCAGCACCGTTGATCTTTCCAACAACATCTTGATTCATACTACCCTGTGGCGTCCCATCATTATCAAAGGATGTACTATCATAATC
>DATLAF010000198.1:0-4285 GCA_035527635.1 Thermoplasmatota archaeon
ATGAGACATTTTGCTGGTTGGTCTCGCTCTTCTCAAATGCCATCTATTTACATCCACATTGCTGGTGATAACGTTCTCAGTGCTTTAAGGAAGATTGAACCAAAGAAACAACTTATTGATTCCACGACAGTTGAACAGCAGGTACAGCAGCGACTTGCAGAAGAGAAACAGAAGATGCAAGAGGAAATCCTTGCACAGTTAATTGAGACTCTGAAAGACCCGCAACACAAAGCAATCCAAGATATGTTGTTCGAGCAAAACGAGCAACCATAATTCTTTCTTTTCTTTTGTCATATGTCATTATGACAATACAATCATCGTCATAATCGCGTTTTTCATGCACGATAAACGATTATCTCAGCGAAAACGATGAATGATACCAGACTCGCCACTCAATCGTTTTAAACCACGGTCAAGGTCACGCTCTTTTTCTTCTGTTTTCAAGAGGAGAAATTAAATAAAAAAAGAGATTGCTGCACCTGTGACCACAAGCGCAGCAACGCGAGATGTTTGCGTTATCCTAATCTGCTTCCTGCATTCTTGCCAAACGCACGAGTTCTTTGAATGTCGTCGCCTCAATCCATTCATTAGGACGACTTTGTTTGCCGTCATCGGTTTCAAACAGCACGTGGTTGATGACCCACCATTGCTCGTTGGCGATGTTGCACATGAGGTCCCACCATTTTTTGTATCCCTCAATTATTCGTTGTGCATCGGGTGATGCCTTGGTCCAAACAGAGTCCTTAACATAGCTGGGTTTTTTCATAGCGTGTCCTCCATTAAAAAAAGAGAGAGGTGGATTACTCCTCCTCAGGTTCATCAAACACTTCAGAATCCACTAAATGCTCCGTGAAGTCATCTATACGACCATCGTTGAAAATTAGCAGGCACAGAAAAACCTCTTTCTGCTTGTCTGATAATTCAGCTAGCTTATCGTGGTAGACAGCATAGAACAAAGAATCCACCAAGTCGCGCGTTTGTTTTCGAACATCGTTCTGCAATTCTTTATACTGGCTTGCTAGGTTTTCCAATTTGTCTATCATTGGAAATCACTCATCCCGCAGGGTTAAAACAACCCTTCTACCGTGTGGAAATTTCGATTGAGAATGTAGTGTCACAGGTATGCTATCAATTTTGTCTGTTATTCTTGTCACGTCTGTAGCGATTTCACCGTTTTCTTTTCTAAAAACTATAAACTGTGTCTCACCACTTAGTGTTTTGATTCTACAAACAGCGGTGATGTCAGGACGATTTTCTGGATTATTAAGAATATCCGTAATTTTGCTACCATCAACAAGTTGGTCCCCAACACGAGGACCATCGAAAGTTTTGGTCATTGGAATCATCTACTCCTGGATGTGGCTGTATTTCCACCACTGCTCGATGCCATCCACTGTCTGACGATACAGCTCAATCAAAGATTCGATTTTTGATATCAGTGATTGGACCTCTACATCGTCGCTGTATTTGTCTTCCGTTAAACCAGCATATACTGTGAGGTCTTTGCAAAGTTGTTCTCCTTCGATTGATTGGTCCATCATGGTTTGTGGATTAAATTCCGTCCAGTCGTCCACAGTCTGTAGAAAATCTTCCTCTTCAGGTGTCAGGTCATCATCGCCCAGTTGTTTGGTTGCTACGAGTTCCCTTTGGCGTTTCAGGGTTAGGGTGGTGTTGCTAGCTTTATTATTTTTGTTATGATTTTTTTGTGGCATTTTTTTTGTCCTCCTTAATTTCTCCCAACTCTACGAATTGGGGCAACAACATTGTGTTACACAAAAGTTAATAAACTTTACTATTTTAAGGGAAGTTTACTTAAGCAAAGAATTAAAATAGTTCCTCAAAGATTTCACTCCATGAAGATACCACATTTATTGATACAGCACTCAAAGAAATATACCAGTGTGTCTGTCATGCTACCATCTCTTTGGGTGAAAATGCAGGAAAAACCTTTTGATTATGTCAACTTGGAAATCTTTCCAAATAGAATAATTGTTACGCCAAATTTCGAATTAAAACGAGAAGAGAAAAAATCAAAATAATACACTCCCCTTGATTTCTGGTGGAAGGAACCAAATAATATAGAGGTGTTAGCTGTTTTGACCGCAGGGGGAATCTCATCGAAAAACTCCCAATAGCTAACAACCCATTCGCGAATTAGAGATGTAGAGAACTACATTTAAGTTTTGGCACTCGGTAATATGGCATATATATTTTTAGATATATACGACTTCTCTACAAAATATCTAAAGACAAAATATTTTTAAATCAAAATTTGATTTTCACTTTGACCGTGGAGAGGGAGCGAGGCTCACTGGGCGACGCGAACTCATCGATTGGAAGAAACTGCTCTTTTTCTTGGACTACTTCCTAGCGATTTACAACATTTTCCCTTCTGTCAACAGGATATATATAACCGTGGAGAGGGAGCAGGCTACTGAGCGAACACGAATCTATCGATTGGAAGTAAGTACAAAAAAATTTTGTTGTCAAGTTTGGTAAAACAAGGATAACATGTATATGAATATATATATTTTTTAAGTGTAGAGCTAAATCGAGCGCCAACATTTACAACAAAAAACTAAGTTTTTGAAATGATGAAGACATTGGCTATCTCTAAGCCAGTGGTCATATCTCAAGCCAGTGGTAATATTGTATGAGCCAGTGGTCTAGTGGTTATCAGCAAAGGCTTTTCTCGAAAATTTTCTGAGAAAATGATGCAGTCATAAGATAATTATTAGGTATTGAAGAGGAATTCGCGGATTATTAATATGGTCCATTTGGAACACCATATAGAAATTTTATTATATTTTCGCATACTTGTTTTATATAGTTTTCGTCTCATATATGATTATAAGAATTAAAGGACCGTGATATGATATGAAGAAGAATGTACAACTTGAAAGCAAAATCTACGAAATGGGACAACTGATTAATCTTGGGAAAAATGAAGTAAAAGATGCATTAACGTCTAGAAAAAACATGGTTGTAGCTGGAATGTTAACGTTTTTTGCTTTTCTATTGTTTCAGAATATAACATATGGAACCCTACGGTATACCGGTGTCTGCATAAATGATCTTATCCAGCTTAGTAAATTTTTATAGGCGAGATACTCTTTAGTAGGGTTTCATCTGATTATTTTTTCTGACAGCCTATAGCCATCGTAAAAAAAGAAAACGTGTATGGTAAATGAGGGTGCTTCTCATGTTTGGAAAGAAAGTGTTTCCCTATTCTACAGTCGTTGAACTTACATTAAAATGCAACATGAGATGTATGCATTGTGGTTCTTCGGCAGGTGAAGACAGAAAAAATGAACTTACTTTTAAGGAGTGGGTTAACGTATTTACGGATGTCGCTGAACTCGGTGGAAAATTAATCACTTTGATGGGCGGAGAACCTTTTCTGCGGAAAGAATGGTATGAAATTGCGAAAAAAGTAAAAGAGTTAGGCATGAACGTCATTTTTATGTCTAATGGATACTGCATTGATGATGAAATCATTTCAAAGATGCGAAAAATAGAGCCCCATACAGTTGCAATTAGTCTGGATGGAGCTACCGCTGAAACCCATGACTTGATACGGGGGGTGAAAGGATCGTTTGAACAATGTCAAGATGTTTTGAAATCATTAAGAGACGCTGATTTTCCAACAACGGTGGTAACAACGGTTCATAAACGTAATTATAAGGAGCTTCCTCAAATGCGAGAATTTTTAGTCAATAAAAATATTGCTTGGCAAATCCAGATCGCAGATCCTATCGGTCGTTTCCCAAAGAATCTCCATCTTTCTTTGGAGGAATTTTATTCTGTTGCTTTATTTATAGCCTCTACACGGCAGCAATATTCTTTGAAAGAGATGCCTATCACCGGTGCACATTGCATTGGGTATAACTCACAGATGCTGCCTAATATAACTCTTTCTCCTAAGTGGACTGGATGCCAGGCAGGTCTTACTGCATTGGGAATTCAAAGTGATGGTGGCGTCAAAGGTTGTCTGTCGCTACCGAGCAGTTTCGTTGAAGACAATGTCCGGGAAAGAAGCCTGATAAACATTTGGAACGACCCGGAATTCTGTTTATATACGAGGCAATTTAAAACAGAAGATTTGAACGGAGACTGCATAGATTGTAAATTTGGTAAACGTTGCAAAGGTGGATGTAATGCTGTTTCAACGTCCATTACAGGTAAGGTGCACTGTGATCCGTTTTGTTTGTATCTGATTGAAAGAAGTAACTGATGAATTTGAAAATTAAAACTGATAGAATTATAAAGTGATTACAGCATTCAA
>DATLAF010000199.1:0-2508 GCA_035527635.1 Thermoplasmatota archaeon
AGTGAGACGTAGAAAGCACTTTTTTGTATCTTTTCAGCTTCGCCCATAACCACTCACCCATTATGGATCTATACCAAAGTTAGACCCCCCTACATAGATACGTCGCATATAAAGCTGCGGTTTCTGAATATCTCAAAAAAAGAAATCACTTGATTATTTATAATTCTGCCCCTGTACATGTCATATATAAAGGAGGAAATGTTTTCGAAGGCTAGGAAGAAGACTATGAAGGTTCTTCTCATTGAACCAAATATTTGTACCTATGCATTATTACCACCAATTGCACTGACCGTGCTGAAAGGATTTATCACCAAAAAAACGACCCATCAGGCTAGAATTCTTGACTTGGCATTCCATAAAAACGACTGGCAAGAATACATACTTGGGGAAATCAGAAGAGAACAACCAGATCTTATTGGATTTTCTGTTTTAAGCTTCAATGTTCATGAGGCAATCATCATTGCCAGATTTATAAAAGAACACTCCTCGGTGAAAATTATCTTGGGGGGCGTCCAGGTAATTCTTTCACCTCAAAAGGTCATCCGTTACCATGAGGTTGATATCATTTGCACAGGTGAAGGAGAAAAAACTCTCAAAGAGTTGCTGGACAACCAGTTAAATTGTTCTGATGTTGAGGGTATTTGGTACAAAAAGAAAGGTAAAATCGTTAAGAATAAACCACGACGATTGACCTCTGATTTGGACACACTTGCCTTCCCCGATTTTGATGATTTCGACATGGCGAAATATTTCTTTATTAACAACAACCATCTTCCCATCATGGCGTCACGAGGCTGTCCTTATTCATGTTCCTATTGCAGTAATCATGCGTTAAAGAAAGTACTCAAGGGGAGGTATGTTCGTTTTCGAAGTGTGGAGAATGTTTTAGAAGAAATTGACTTACGGATGAAACAATACTATGGGATGAGGATGAAATATCTGTATTTCTTCGATGATACATTTATCCTGGATAAGGAATTTGTGCTTTCGTTCTGTGAACGAATCAAAGAAAAAGGATATCACACGCTCATTCGATGGAATGTAAACGTGCGGGCTAATTTAGTAGATGATGATTTGTTAAAAACGATGAAAGATGCAGGATGTTATCAAGTACGTATGGGAGTTGAAACGGGCAATGAATCCATCAGAAACAAGGTGTATAACCGTAACATGACAAATCAACAGATCTCTGATGCGTTTGAGAGCATCCATCGAAATAAGTTACAATTACGGTTGTATTTCATGGTTGGGGCTCCTGATGAAACCATTGAAATGATGAACGAAAGCCTAACAATGGCACAACGATCCCATGCTGACGATATCTTCTTCGCACTGCTCTATCCACTTCCAGGAACAGAGATACGACACTACTGTGAACAAGAACAAATAATCACTACAAGTTATAGTGAAAGCATTGGACCGGTGCATCATACAAAATATGTTACACACCCTCAATTGCATCGGTTTATGAGAAAAGTACAACGCTGGCAAATACGCATGTATATCATTGAGGGAATAAAACTACGGGGATTACGTTTTCTGCTCGATTGTCTTTGGTTCGTTTTTTACGATAAACCAAAATATGATTTTGAGATGAACCAATTGTTTCGATGGAATGTACAACGATACAAACTGGAACAAATAACAGAAGAAAAATAGCGGACCTGTCGGGATTTGAACCCGAGTCAGAGGCTCCGGAGGCTAGGTTTTCCAGGAGAAAAACCTACAATTCAACCAAGTGATTTTGAAACATATTTGAAACTTCGCGATGTGGAGGGAATAACAAAGGAATGGCAAAGGGATTGTGAGAAATGGATTGAGCAATACCTTGATTTTGTTGAATGGAAAATTGATGAAGATAAAACTCTTGAATACTTCCAAAAGATAAAAGCGTCCCCAGTAACTTATTATCGAAAGAAAGCTTTGCAAATCAGACGCTTTCTCCAATATCTTAAAGTCGAATGGGCTTCAACAATTAAATTGCCCTCTGAAACTTTCTACAGCCCAAAAAGGGTAACGAAACAAGACATAACTGATACATTATCTTTCTTTGAAAATCACCCCTATTATAAACAAATTAAGGCTCTTGTATTACTAGGTTCAACCTCAGGTTTGAGGGCAGAAGAATTATATCAATTACTTCCGGAGAATATTGACCTAGATAATAGAATGGTTTATGTTAATCACAATCCCAGTATTGGACAAACTACTAAAACTGGACGTAGCAGGGTATCCTTTTTTACTGAAGAAACTCGATTGGCATTAAAGGACTACTTCGATTATTTTAACAATGGAAGTAATTTGAAAGAACTGTTTTCCCCTAGTCATATTCATCGGATGTTTGCCTCATCAAAATTAAAAGTGAAAGATCTCCGCAAATTCTTTAGTCAGGGATGGGAGCGTAATTGTGGACCTACTGGTGCAAAGAAATTATTGATGGGGCATAGTGGTGATGTTGATCTTAATCACTATAATGCACAAAGCAATGAGGATTTAAAAAAGATATAT
>DATLAF010000200.1:0-2500 GCA_035527635.1 Thermoplasmatota archaeon
AAAAAACTCTACGAACTTTTGAAAAAACCAATAAAAAAACTAGTTTGGACGGAAAAACCAAAGAAAAAACCTCCGGTTCAGATGAAAAAATCAGTAAAAAAACCAAAAAAAGAACTGGTAAAATCTATCCCTCCTGCTGAAGATACTAGCAAAGAAGAAACAATCGCTAAAATTAAAAAAGAACAGCAAAAACAACTTCGCAGACAGAAATTATAAGATATTATCTTTTTTTCTTCTTTTGATACACCATTACGATAAGAGTAGATATTAAAATTAGACTGGATAGTACATACAACCAAAACCCTATTCCTGGCCCCCATTGACACAACACGGGTACTATTACGTCTTCACCTTGTATCGAAACATCGAGTGTTCCTTGTCCAATAAAACTTCCGACCCCCACCTCGGTAAAAGCAGACATTGCACCGATAAACAATACTAGAGCGCAGAAAAGAAGAATTAGGATACCTATCAATAAGATATTTTGCCATTGTTCTTTATTCATACGGTTTAACATAAGGATTGAAATAACTAGAAAAATAATTGTTCCGGTCAGTATTGGAATCATCATCATAACAGATGTAAATATCTCAGGGAGAAAAGTAAGCTCCCCTGCGATAACCTGAGATGTGGTTGTCGTTGAAACCAACTCAAAGGGTACTAGATATAATGTTGAGGAGGTTTGAACACCTAAGGAGGATCCTTGCAACGACCACCAGGGGAAAAGGATCGCAAGTATCAAAATGCTCATCATGAGAAATAAAAGAAAGGTCAAAGGTTCTTTTTTCATGATACTAAATACGAATCCAACGACAACAATACTACAAGCAAAGACAAGGAAATAGAGCGGAAATATCGACTGCTGATTCGTAACCAGATCAACATTACGCTCATTTATTATATTTAACGATCTCTGACCAATTACGTTACCCTGAGAGATCGCTTTTACTACATAAAGACCGGGGGGAATCGAGAAAACACCTATGGAACCGTTAAGAGTCTTTTCCGTCGTCTTCCCCCCACGACTCAATTGTATCATCACCCCATTCAGTGCCATACCTCGTAAGTCAAAGACGCGGAACGAAACAGGAAATTCCGCAGGAAACACCAGCGATTCATCATTCGAAGGTATTTGAATTTCTTTTTCAACAACAAAGGACTTATACTGAATCTGTAAGTGATATACCGCTGGAACCAAATCCATGAACTGAAAGGAATTCTGATTGTTCTGTTTAGGAAATATTATCGTCGGAATCTGCATCGCGGTACTTGTCAATCGTGGTATCACATCGATTTCTGGTGGCAACCCCCAGAGGTCTACCAGTGTGAACATCCAGTCGTACTTCTCGAGTTCTAATGAATTTTTCAACGGAACCAACATAGTTCTGTATCGTAATCGGATGGATTCATTTGCCACCATAAAACCATGATATATAATTTTTAACTGATACGGATCTTTTCGGTCACAGGGTGCGACAAGAAGTGCTTCCCCCTTGTCATTTGTTCTGTTTTGAGCAATCACCATCTCATCCTGTAAAAGCATCACTTGAGCATCGCTGATACCAGTACCTTGTTGATCAACAAGGCTAACTAAACATGAGCCTTCCGGCTTGCAGAACACATGAATCTGAGAATCCTTCGTTAGGTCAACAACTATATATCCGATGAAACGTCGTTGGTTTCCAATTCGTGGATTCTCCTTAAAGACTTTTATGACATACCAGCCTGCCTCAAGTTGTTGAAAGGTGAATCGCTTAAACAATGAAATGTTACGAATATCTACCATATGAAAAGCAGTTTTTAAAATCTCTATCAAGGATGACCCTTCTGAGGATTCAGACCCTTTGATTGGTAGTCGACCAGCCGTACCAGAACATACTAAATTCGTATCACGATAGACTTCAACATTGATATAGGGGAAATAACGTCCTGTCACCGCTGATAAAGCAGACCCCAATGGAAATGATGGCGCATCATGGACATAGACCATGAGAGAAAAACGATCTAATGAATTATTTTTTCCAGGAGAGAAATAATCCGATGCTGATGGTTTCATTGGCACAAGCGCTTGGAAGATACTTGCTTCTTTCTCAACGAGTGGATATCCCCCAGTAGGGGAAGAAAAGAACTCCACGTCAAATTCAGCGACAAATCCTTCTGGAATAACCATATCTTTGCCTGAAACATTTTTCTCATATGCGTTTCGCGTGCATTCTAACGACGCGAGTGTATAGTCCAATCCTGGAAGATGCGGGTAATTAGACTCGTAGGCCTTCAACTGGATACCATCACGCTCATCTACTCCTTCTTTTACTAGAGACGAATTGCCAAATATCAACGCATGAGCAACACCGGTTGTTCCTTCATCAAATGAGACCCATGCGTTCTTCCCGATATCGGCATCATCGACCGTTTGAGTCAGCCAAATAACGGGGTCTTTTTGATTATATTCTGGATGGATATCCACTGGGCATTCCTCAACGGTATCCTGTTCAGAATA
>DATLAF010000201.1:0-4412 GCA_035527635.1 Thermoplasmatota archaeon
TCGGTTTTATCCTTTTTTCTACGTTTTCCCTTCGATCTTCAACAAAGAGCCGAAGCTCTATCTCTGGTGATTCAAGGAAATTAGAAATTCTATGATGCTGTTTCCTTATCTTTATTTGCTCAGCATACTTACCCTTTTCAGATGGCTCTTTTATAACAACAGCCTTATATCCTTGTGAGTTCAGCCATTGTGCAAGCATATTACACTGTGTTGTCTTTCCAGCACCATCAATGCCATCAATAGCTATCAATAATCCTTCAGCTAAACGTGGCATTTCATGTATCCTCCGAACCCATTCCGATTTTCCTTTTGGTGCATCTCATCCAATTGTTAAATAGATTTCTAATTAATAAATAATGTGTTTTAATCATTTTTCAATAATTAGTCTAGTAAGAAAACATTTATTTACTTCTGTAGGATATTATTTCTTTGGGGAGTCATAAGAGATAGATCAATGGTGTCTTTTTCTTCCCAGACAACGCGTTCAATAGGTATCTATCTCAGATCCTCTCAGACAAAGACTCCCCTTCATTTACAGTTTTATTTTTTTTAATACAACAACTAAAGATATTAACGAAATTCCAATAATATATAGTATAACAACATTAATAGAATTGTAGTCTCCTGTAGCATTTATAAAAGAAAACATCGCAGTAAACGCAATAATGGCTGTAAGAGTCATAATCCCCCGATGTTTTTTTAATTCAATTTTCATTTTTTCATTTTGTAGCGCAACATCGAAACCCTTAGTAGTAGGATACATATTTGTCCATTGTCCTTCGTTTCGTATTTCAATTAATTTTAATTGATTCAAGAACATTACATTATCGTAAAATTCTTGATCTGTAATCTTTAATTTTTTCGCTATTGGATTTTGTTTTTCATGTTTGAATTTTCCTGGTCCAAAAGCATTCGGTACTCTGTTGTAGATTTCATCGAGAACTTCTTTCCAATGAACATTATGATATAAGTTTTTATTCTCTCCAACAAAATCTACTGGAGGTTTCAAAGACTTTGTACTTTTTTTCATAAAACCTCTCCTTGGAGTTTTTTGTCAGTAATTGAAACTATATAAAGATATCTTTACTGCACCCTAATTACGTAATCTGCACCCATATTAGATGAAAACGGGTAATTTGGGTGCAAAGCCTACGAAATACGAAATACGAAATATGAAATATGAAATTTGGTTAGGGATAACCACCTAATCGTAAACTAGGATCTCCAAACAACGCCCAGTTAGTAATAACAAACGCTTCGACCTGATTTATCTCTTCTTCTTGAAGGAATTTTTGAATCGCACCACTATGAGCCTGCCCAAGGTTTGTCGAACCATTGCCTATTTCATAGAAGAAGTTCGATTCAAGTTTTCCACTGAGGCTGACCGGGTTTCCCTGGTACCCCATTCCATACCCGGTGCAGCCGGTTGATGCGATTGCCCCTCCAGGGTATTTCACGACTAAACCCCAACTGAAACAAACAGGGATCGGAATCCCATAGCAAAAGTAATTGGCACCGGTTTTATCACGTAATGTCTTGAGAAGCGACACATTGTACATCCCATTATGGCAACCACCGACAACAACAACGGGGAGTTTTTCACGATTTGATAATTTCAGAAAGTTGTAAAGAGTGATACCACCGCACCAGCCGTTCGGATATTCACCGTCGAACCAAATCGTATCCCAGATCAGAGGATTTCCATGTCCTTGAAAATCAACATAACCAGCACCGTGAGATATCGCTGTTTGAATGTCTTTTGCAACGGGAACAAAACCGCTGGTGTTTTTGTTTGTCGAATAGACTGTTACAAGATTCAAATCAGGGATCGCATTCTTAGTATAATTAAATGAAAGATCGCAGAGATATTCACCATCTGGTTTTCCTTCATAATAATCAAATGTTTTTCCACCGATGCCAATAAAGCTCTTGTACCATGGTTTCTCATCGGGACCGGTGCTTTCATAGGTGATGATTTTCTTTACTACATTGGCTACTTCTCTTTTGTTTGTGACCGGCAATCGCCCGACGTATACCTCAGGGTACATATCGAAAGTATCTCTCGCCGCGCCTGGTGCATCCCAGGCAGCATAGACACCATCACCGTTCGAATCCCAGCTGTCGAAACCACCAGTTCCGTTGTATAAACACCCGTAATAGAGATCAGATAAGCACCCTTCGTCATCTAATTGTGGGATGCTGACGTATCGTACGGGAACCCACCATGCTTTCCACCCAGCGGACCGTGTGTCTTTGTCTTTGGCGAAGATATGGGATTTTAAACCACCAACGAGGAGTGCATAGGTAACGCCCCAGGTGTCGTACGCGTCTTTAATGAAATATTTCACTTGCTCTGGCGGATCAGCTCCTGTGTACTGATCAAGGATATCTTCCACTGCTTTGAATGTCGTCCTCATTCCTTTCGAATTCTTAAAATCGATAAGAGGCTGTAGTTTTGATTTAAACGATTTCGGAGCGATAATGACCATGCCATAGGTCTCATTATTTTGTGTTGTTTGCACAGGTGCTTCGTAGGTCAGTACAACATCAAAGGTAGATGCGTACTCTACCTGATTGATTGCAGGAGAATAGCGAACCGGATAACAAATAACTTTGACAAAAATGACTTGGTTATCGTTCTCATCGTGTCCTGCACCGATATCAGAGCGATACCATTTGTTTGGATAGAACACCGCACTGTCGTACACGGTTTTATTCCTTTCATATGTTGTTATTTCGTTTGTTTTTGATAACGGAGCGATACGGGCAGACATAACTTTTTTTGTAAGAGTCGTGGTGCCGATATCCTTTGGTGCGCAGGTTACTTTTATGTTTTTTGATCCAAATGGTAATACATACGTTTTTGTGAAAAGAGGTAACACTGGCTTATTTGGTTCCATTAATTGCGAAGTCATTCCATCTATTTCTATCTTCACAGATTCTTCTCTTTCGAGAATTATTGGTTTTGATGAAAAGTGTACTGACATTGTATTGTTTTTCGCAATCATTGTTTTTTCCAGGGGTTCTTCGGGTTCAAATGCAGCTGCTCCACATTCACCTACCATCAAGAGACCTAGTATGGAAATTGCTATGATTCTCTTCATATGGCTCCTCAAATGTTTTCTTATGTGCATCCATTTCTATGTTATTTCTATGATACTTATTATATATTATATTGTTAATATATTAGTATTTAAACATTCTGGGATATTCGACGCTCCAAACTTTAAGAAGAAATAATAGGAATACTAGGCATAACGCCTCCTTTACAGAAACTATTATGTAGCAGTTATCAACTCCTCCAACAAGACAGAAGAAGAGGAGATATGCAAAAACTCTGGGAACGCATCTTTAACGAAGAGACCGGACTTGGAACTGCGTTGACGACCATTTTCTATCATAAACCATATAAAAAAACATACAACTTCATTAAAGACTCAGAATGGTGGACCGCTGAAAAAATACAACAGTACCAATGGGAGCGACTTCTTTTACTTCTTCGTCATGCCTACGAACACGTTCCCTACTACAAAAAACTTTTTAGAACACAAGGCATCACACCAAACGACATCCAATCACTCCAAGACTTTCAACAACTACCGTTTCTCACCAAAGAAATAGTACAAGACCATGCAAACGAATTAAAAGCAACCAATTACCCGGCGTACGCCTTTGAGGAGACAAACACCGGTGGATCAACCGGTTTTCTCCTAAGATTCCCCGTTGAAAAAGGTGTATGGTATGCAAAACACCTCGCCTACATCACAGCACTGTTTGAACGTGGCGGATGCCAGACCATGGATAAATCGGTACAAATCATTGGAAGGGAAAAACCCTGGGAATATCGACTAATACCACGAACACTGTTACTTTCCTCCTATAAGATGACGGAGCGAAACCTCCTCATATACCTCCAAAAAATCAAACAACTCCAACCAAGCTATTTTATAGGATATCCCTCCGCAATCACCCTACTTGCGACATACATGAAGCACCACGATATTGAACTGAAAGGTTTGAAAGCAATTTTTTGCTTCGGTGAAACCATCTATGATTGGCAACGAGACTTACTCGAAACATTTTTCAACTGCAGAGTACATGGCCAATACGGACACCGAGAACAATGTGTTCTCGCCGGCACCTGTGAAAAAAGCAATTTTTACCATATTTTCCCTGATTATGGGTATGTCGAACTAATCGACAGAAACGGAAAGCCCGTGACACAAGATGGCCAATCCGGGGAGATTGTCGCGACTGGTTTTCACACAGGAATTTTTCCGTTTATACGATACAAAACCAGAGACATAGCAACCTATTCAGCACATCACTGCGAGTGTGGAAGACAGTCCCTGCTCTTTCAATCTATCGAAGGTAGGGTACAGGATTTCATGGTATCGAAAACAAAACGCCTC
>DATLAF010000202.1:0-3967 GCA_035527635.1 Thermoplasmatota archaeon
TCTTTGACAGAGATTGGTTCATCGTAGCGGACTTTGTTCCACTGGGCTTCTTCCCGTGCGATTTCAACGAGGTGTCGTCCGTCTGCGATAAGACCGGTGGCTGCACAAGCGATATGGTTATCTATTTGATAGATTTTTTCAAGGGATCGTATGTTGATAAGCCGGCTGGTTTCTGGTTTATGCGCAAGCAGCAGAATGCCATCCTTCCATTTGAATCCCATGGTGGTAGAGCCTTTTTTAACTGCTTCCCGTGCATATTCAACTTGATAGAGTCTGCCATCAGGAGAAAAAATCGTACTTGCTTCATCGTACTGCTGTCCTGATTGTTCCATAACCCGGCTCCAAGAGAGTTGAACCAGAATGTCATGTTTAGATTATATACTTTCTTGCCCTAAAGTCGGTTTGAGAGTTGGAGAAGAAGCTTGGTTTTCGGACCCTTTTTTTCAATAAGGATTCGTCCGTCTCTTTTCCAGGGTGTAGACGAATGAATCCTATCTTTTTCTAAAATAACCGATAAACCAAGGGATTTTGCTGCCTTGGTTATGGTTTCCAAAGAAGGTTTTTCAACCGCATATCGCTTGGCTACTTTTCGTCCTTGTAATCGAGATAGTGTGCGATCAAAATACAATGGGTATATCACGTATTTATTATCATCCCTTGATACCATAAAACCACGACTGATTTATTACGGGAGTAACACGGCGTTGATAACCCCGCTTTGTCCAGGTCGTGAGGTTATTTTCGCTTTCCCGATTTTTGTGTTAATAATCGCTCCTTTGTTCATAATGTTTCTTCGGACATAATGTATGTTTGCTGAGTTTTCGACGACCGTGACAATTTCTGTTTTTGTGGTTTTATTGGTTTTTGGGTCGATAACATAGGCGATATCTGCTGTAAGCGCTCGAGATTTTTTATTTTTGCCCCTTGTTCTGAACGGTTTTCGTTTCATTGTTCCAATGGTGGTGAGGTGATTTTCTCGTCCTATTTCGAATCGTTTCTTATTTCGTGCGTATCGGATACGTCGCCCGGTGATACTTCTTTTTGAGTTACCTTGCCATACTGCCATGAGGATTCCGAATGAAGAAGCAATATTTAAAGGATATGGAAGATGAGGTGGTGATTTCTCTAAAATTTAAGGGTTTTTGTTTTGAAATCATATGTTCTGCTACCTATTAGAAATTATTGCATGTAATAAATTTCTTCACTTTTTATTAATCAATGAAATAAAAAATCATCTCTTATTTCTTATAATCTGCAGGAAAAAAGAGAGAGAGAGAGAGAGATGATAATTATCCCTTGTTTGTCTTTTACCCTGGAGGTAACCGTATTTCCCCAGGGTTTATGGATTTTCTCTTGCCCATATTATACCAAGGATGAGGATTGGTATAATTAAGATAGGATGCAATCTCCATTTAAATACAAGGATTTCAGGGCTTGTTGCATGGTTTCCAGCGTTATCGTACGCTATAACTTTGATGGTATGTTTTCCAGATTGTAATTCTTTCCAGTCATATGAATAAGGTTCTGAAGAATCATCACCTTTTAGTAATCCATCAATATAGAATTCTACGCGATCTATACCTGATTCATTGTCTGATGCATTCGCTTCAATGGTAATCATTTGAACTATAATTGGAATTTTAAAGGGCAGGATAAATTTATTAAAAATGTAAAAGGCATTGATTGGTGTTACTAATTCTACAAGAGGAGGTATTGTATCTTCTGTTCCATAGATGAAGTGTGCAGTAACTGTCTTATTGCTTGTCATGGTGATTGTTTTAGGATTTTCATTTCCACTGAGATCCCCACTCCATGAGCTAAATATCCAATCTTGGTCAGCGACTGCAGTAAGGATTACATTTGTTCCATAAGGATAGGTTGGCTGCTCAGGATCTTTTACTACAGTTCCTTGACCATCGATAATGATGGTTAATGTATACCCAGAAGTAATTGTGAAATTCGCATTCACCGCCTTATTCCCATTCATCACAAGAGTCTGCGGCGTCGTCGTACCAGACAAATCACCACTGAAACCAGCAAAGGTACTCCCAGTACTCGCATTCGCCCAAATAGTAACACTAGCACCCCAATAGTACGGCCCAGCAGGACTCGCCTGAATCGTACCAGACCCAGCCCCACTGGTAGTAAGCGTCAGCGTAAAACCACCTTGCAAAGTAAATTGAGCATTCACCGCCTTATTCCCATTCATCACCAGAGTCTGCGGCGTCGTCGTACCAGACAAATCACCACTGAAACCAGTAAAGGTACTCCCAGTACTCGCATTCGCCCAAATAGTAACACTAGCACCCCAATAGTACGGCCCAGCAGGACTTGCCTGAATCGTACCAGACCCAGTCCCACTCGTCGTAAGAGTCAATGTATACGGTCCGTTCAGTGTGAAAGTTGCTGTTACCGTTTTGTTGCTCGTCATGGTGATAATATTAGGGTTTGTAGATCCTGAGAGATCACCGCTCCACTGGCTGAAAGACCAACCGGGGTCAGGAGTTGCGGTGAGTTGAACAACCTGACTATAGGTGTAGAAGGTTTGATTTGGATCCTTTGCAACACTACCCATACCATTTACTGAAATAGAGAGGCTGTAGGTAGGAACAGTTAATTCAAATATCGTACGCTGAACCGTAAGACCTGCATCAGCGATGACAGCAATGATATCACCACCACCAGGAACATAGCTGCCCCCGTTCATTATTGCATCATTAACCATTGTCCATCCATTCGTAGTGAGCCCCTGATTTCCAAAGTTAAGGATGTAAAGGATTGCATATTCTACTTGATGCCAATCACTGCCTACTTTATGGTTTAAAATGTAATTGACCTTGCTCCAATTCTGATGGTAAAGATGAGAGGGGAGCGACGAGTTATAACTAGAGTACAGCATGACTTGATAGGCAGTATTATAATTAATGGTATGAGCACTATCACTACACCAACCTGTGTAGTTTGTATTCGAGACCTCGTAACCAGATGGAACATTCGAAAGAAGGGTCCGGAAATAACTTGTTGTTGAGCTAAATACCTTCATGGTCACTTGGCTTGTTGGGAGATGAATGTTTGGTGGATTTCTATCCAATGGTAACGGAGTTGGTGGTGATATTTTTATAAGTGTCGCTTGGTATTTTTGCAAAAGATTATTTACCATCACTTGCATAGTGTTTTCAGTTGTGACGGTCTGTGGAGATTGAACTGAGGATGCCATCCCAAGTTGAGAATGAACTGTTGGTATGAAAGCCGTACACATAAATGTTAATGTGGTGATAAAAACCATCGTTTTTATTATATTCTCATTTAACATATTTTTCCCCCTCGGAATTTTTAATTATCTTAATTAATTATACACCTCTAATATTAATAGTTTGTATTTAAATATTTCGTTAGATGGGAATATGGAGAGAACAATGAATATTTATTATTATAAAAAAATAATTACAGTTTTTGGTCCATGTTTTTACGTAATAGCTAAAAAATTCTTGATAAAACCTGACTTTCGCAGTTGATTGTTCTTTTCTTGATTAGAACATATTTCGCACTTCACAATATTTTCTGATTTTCAGTCAACAAAAATGCTGAAAATCTTATGATCCTGTGGTGTTTCCACAGAAAATCGTGGTATTGATCTGATCAAAATTGGAAAAAACGCGGTTTTTCAAGCCGTTTTTTCCTATGATGATGGTAAGTGCGAAATTACCCAGGCTTTGTATGATGAATTTTGTGGAAACATGGCGCAACGAGGCATGTTTATACCGCAGCATGCTTATGATCAGTTGAGCAAGGAACACGATGAGTATGGAACCATGGACTGCCTCCTGTGTCCAGCAGCGTGTCGGTCGGATATGAAGTTCGTTTTTAATGCTGTTGAACAGCTTCTCCACACCGTCTTTTTCACGATAGTATTGAAGTGCTTCGTGAAGTGAGAAATCTTTGTTTGAGACCAGTGCAAAAAATCCTT
>DATLAF010000203.1:0-3297 GCA_035527635.1 Thermoplasmatota archaeon
ATGAAGGAGTCAGAATGAAGGTAACACCAACAAGATGTGTAGCACTGATTAGACCGGACACGGTTGAGGACAAGACCTCTGGAGGAATTATTTTACCGGACATCGTAAAAGACAGACAACAATCAGCCATTGACCGTGGAATATTAGTTTCGACCGGAGAAGGGTTCTTTCAGGATTATCCTGGACCGATACCAAAGATAGGGGATAGGGTCATCTATGGCCGTTATAGCGGTAGTCTTATAACGATCACAGATGAACAAGGACAGAGAGTTGAGCATCGTCTTTGCAACGATGATAATATCATAGCGATAATTGAGGAATGATGAAATAAAAACATAAATCTTGGCTAACTTCGGTTGATCCCCGAAGGACGGTCTAACCGAATTGAAAAGGCGGCAAGTATGGGGCCATACTCCTTATGCTTGACCGCCTTTTCTTTTGCCACAGCGGAGGAAAAAATGGACCAGTTACAGGAAAAGATTCAGGAAGACCAATTGGAAGATACCCCGGAAGCACCGCCCGAAATCGCACCTGAGATTATTCAGGAAGCGGTTGAAACAGGATGGCGACCGGAGGAAGAGTTTAAGGGAGATAAGACAAAATGGAGACCGGCTGATGAGTGGGTTAAGAGGGGTAGGGATTTCATACCGTTCATTAAGGTACAAAACAAAAGCCTGAAGAACGAACTTTCAAACCTCAAACAAACCATCGAAGCCCAAAAGAAGACTACCGAAAAGCTTGTCAAAATGAGCACGTTGGTTGGAGAACAGGCTTATGAAAGAGCAAAAAAAGAACTCACTGAAAAACAAATGGCGGCTGTCAGAGAAGGAGATGTTGACGCTTTCACGGCTATCGAAAAAGAAAAAGAGGATCTTAAACGACCAGACCCGATTGTCGAGGAAGAGCAACCAGTTGAATCAACACTATTTTCTAACTGGCATAAAAACAATTCTTGGTATCGTAAAGCCGGGACCTCGGAAGGGGATGAAGACTTAACTATGTATGCTGATTCGTTTTCTTACAACTATAGGGCTAAAAATCCAAACATTACGGATGAAGAGCTTTTTCAAAAAACATCCGAAAAGGTCAAAGAGGTTTTCGCCTATAAGTTTAATAATCAGCAAAGACAAACTCCATCTCCGGTAGACTCCGGGGGAGTTGGTGGCGCTCCACAAGACACGAACGCAAAAACATTTGCTAACCTTCCTGCCGATGCAAAAGCTCAATGCAATGCGTTTATCAAGGATGGAACCATTAAATCAAAAGAACAGTATGTAAAAGACTATTACGAGGTATAAAAAATGACACAGGAAAAATTCAAATGCGGTAATTGCAACGAGGCAGAGTTCGACACAGAACAGCAACTAAGGGGCCACCAAATGAAGTGCCGCCCTAAAGACATTCGCAAGGAAAGAATACCGTTCGGGACACCCGAACAGAGATGGGCAGCAAGGAAAGAGGATGGATTCCATTATCGTGTATTCAACGATAACTGGAAGAAAGAACCAGGCAGGGTAAAAAGGGCAATGGCTGCCGGATACGAGATGGTCGATGATGACAAGTCAGGCTTGAATGTCGGCACGAACGATGACGGCAGCGAGATTAAAGGTGTTCTCATGCGTATTCCTATGGAATGGTACGAGGAAGATCGTGGGAAGAAAGCAAGGGAACTTGACAAAATTGATGAACAAATACACGGCGGTAAGTTTGACAAGAACTTAACGAACACTTACGGCGGTGTTGAGATAAACGTAACAAAGGAGTAGGAGATGGGCTATTTATTAGCCCAGTGAAAGGAGGATATTTTGGCTAATCCAGATGCACGATTTGGTATGAAACCAGTGCGTCATTTAAACGGGAACTCTTGGAATGGTGGCACTATTCGCTGTATTGTATCGGCTGAATATGCTACCGCCCTTTTTGTTGGAGATCCTGTTGATTTAGACCCGACAACTGCCAACAGGGGGACAGGTGTAAGATGTCCTACTGTAATCAGGTCGGCAATGACTACTGGTACTTTTGTATTTGGGGTTATCACCTCATTTGAACCAAACAAAGACAATTTGACAAGGACATATCTACCGGCAAGTACAGGCGGATATTGTAATGTTTGTGTTGACCCTGATGTAATTTATTGGGTCAGAGACGATGCTGTTGCTGCGCTAACATCGAATGCGATTGGCGGTAACTGTAACGGTATCTTCACTCATACAGGAAGCACCATCACCGGACTTTCCGGTATGGAATTGGACTCTGGAACAACCGGTCCACCTGCTGAAACCGCAGCATTACCACTCTTTATCATCGGCATTGCTGATGTTGAAGATAACGAAAATGACGGCTCTACCGACACAAGGATGATTTGGGAAGTTACTATTAACATGCACAGACTTCGAGCTACTGGTGACGGAACCGGTGGTCTTGGCGTATTGGGCCAATAAAAGGGGGTAAATTATGACAGTTATAGCAACTGGAAATCACCCCAAAGCCTTAGAAAATAGGGCCTTTACATGGTAATGTGTAAAGCAAACTCTTTGAATTCAGGGGAACCCCTAACGGATAATGCTGAGGGCAATCCTGAGCGAAGCCATTTTTTAATGGAACGTGCAACGACTAGTCGAAAGACGTACACCCAAGCGGGTGGAAGCGGAGAGTATCCAATTTTGGATAATGAGATAGTCTGTTCCATGTGGAAACATATGGCAGCTTTAAAAAGCGGGGTAAGTTTAGCGAACTTATTTGAACATTTAAGTATGGCCTGGGGTCAAAGCGTAAAAAATTGCGCTTTCAAAATCCATCTAACTGCTGGAACATCCGAAAGGACAATCAGCAGCCAAGGTTAAAAGCATGAATCGGATATACAAAATAACAAATCAGATCAATGGTAAGGTTTATGTAGGACTTACTACGCAAGGTATAGGTAGGCGATGGTCTGAACATTTGTACCGATTCAATTCTTGTGAAAGAGAACACAAGTTATATCAAGCTATGAGAAAGTATGGGATAGAAAATTTTGATATTGAATCCATACAAAAAGTAGATGATAAAAATGAACTGCCAGAATTGGAAATTAAACATATCCAAGAAAACGATTCATTCAATAATGGCTACAATATGACTTGTGGTGGTGATTTTGTTTCTGATGAAACCAGAGATAAATTAAGAGATATTATGACCGGAAGAAATATTACATGGGGCAAAAAAATAGTCGCTACAAAAAGAACGCGATTTAAAGAATGGCCTTATGGTAGAGTAAGCGGTTCTAAAAGTAAAATGTCAAAAACTTACCTTGTAAAA
>DATLAF010000204.1:0-2607 GCA_035527635.1 Thermoplasmatota archaeon
TTTTTCTTGTATGCTTAGCGATCTTTGCACCCCTTATTGCCCTTCAGGATCCAACGCCCTCACCTCCGAAACTTGAAAATAGCTTAAAACCAGGGTTTTGGAGCAATGAAAGCATACCTGGCTATCCTCTCGGAACCGATATATTGGGGAGAGACATCTTAAGCAGAATCATTTATGGCTCCAGAATTAGCCTAACCGTAGGTTTCATCGCGGTTGGTATTGCCACAGCACTTGGTGTTTTAATCGGGGTCGCTGCAGGGTATTACGGGGGGTGGATTGACAATGTCCTTATGCGAATCACAGATATCTTGTTTGCTTTCCCATCAATATTGCTCGCGATTGTCATCGTCGCGGTGATTGGACAGGGTTTGGACAAAACCATGATTGCAATTGGTATTGTATACTCGCCTCAGATGGCACGGGTCATGCGAGGTTCAGTTCTCTATATTAAAGAGATGGAATATATAGAAGCCCAGAAAGCAATTGGTTCAAGTAACACCCGAATTATCTTTCGCCATGTGTTGCCGAATAGCCTTTCACCGGTCATTGTCTATGGGACGTTGATGATGGCAGGTGCTATTCTTGACGCAGCAGCGCTTGGTTTCTTAGGATTAGGTGCCCAACCACCAAACCCAGAATGGGGGGCAATGCTCTCTGAAAGTCGCTTCTACATTGTAAGTGGTTCATGGTGGGCTGCCACCTTCCCTGGAATTGCGATTGTCATTGCGGTATTAGGCTTGAATCTGTTAGGAGATGGCTTACGAGATATTTTGGATCCACGATTGAAAGAATAGGATGAAAAATATGGAAGAGTTACTCAGGGTTGAAGATCTCAAAACATACTTTTTTACCCATGAAGGAGTAGTCAAAGCAGTCGATGGGGTGAGCTTTACCATTAACAAAGGGGAAACCCTAGGTCTTGTCGGGGAATCAGGATGTGGGAAAAGCGTTACCGCATTATCCATCATGAGATTGGTACAAAGCCCCCCTGGAAAAATCGTTAGTGGAAATATCTTTTTCCAAGGAACGAACATCTTAGAGCTTAGTGAAAAAGAAATGAGGAATATCCGAGGATGTAAGATATCCATGATTTTTCAAGAACCAATGACCTCACTTGATCCTATGTTTACGATTGGTTCTGAAATCATGGAAGTACTAAAACTGCATCAAGATTTAAAAAAAGAGGACGCACGAAAAAAAGCGATTGAATCGTTATATACCGTCAGATTCCCAGATCCAGAAAAACGAATAGATGATTACCCGCATGAATTATCAGGAGGTATGCGACAACGGGTGATGATAGCAATGGCATTATCATGTAATCCCGCCCTTCTTATTGCTGATGAACCAACCACTGCCTTGGATGTGACTATTCAGGCTCAGATTTTAAAATTGATCGATGAATTACGAAAAAAGTTCAACACATCTGTATTGTTGATTACTCATGATCTCGGTGTGATAGCAAAAACATGTGATAATGTCGCGTTAATGTATGCAGGGTATATGGTCGAATATACCGATGTTCATACATTTTTTAAAAAACCGTTGCATCCCTACGCACAGGCATTGCTGAAATCGATTCCGCGGCTTGACATCGAGGCAGGACGGTTAAAAATCATCAAGGGATTGGTTCCAAATCTTCTTGATTTACCCACTGGATGTCCTTTTCATCCGAGATGCGAATTTTGTTTTGAACCTTGCACAAAAAAATTACCACCACTCCTTCAAGTAAGCAAACATCATTGGGTACGATGCTATCTCATCGGAGGTCTTTAATAAATGGATAATTTCATTGAAGTAAATAATCTAAAGAAATACTTTTATCAGGGTGGTGGACCGTTTAAAAAGAAAGAAGCAATAAAAGCCTTAGATGATGTGAGTTTTTATATTAAAAGAAATGAAATCCTTGGTCTTGTTGGGGAATCAGGGTGCGGAAAAACCACCTGCGGAAAGCTGATCCTTCGATTAATAAATCCCACAGCAGGTACCATTTACTTTGACGGACAGGATATCACTCATTTGAACCAAAAACAGATGGCGGAGTTTCGGAGAAAAATGATGATTATCTATCAAGACCCTTACGGTTCTCTTGACCCACGGATGACGATTGGTGCAGCAATCGCAGAACCTATTGAGGTTCATAAATTGGCTTCCACAAAAGAGGAAAAGGAATGCAGAATCGTTGAATTAATGGAAAAAGTTGGATTAACGCCAGATCAGATAAACCGATACCCTCATGAGTTTAGCGGAGGACAACGACAAAGGATCGGCATCGCACGAGCATTAGCGACAAACCCGACATTTATCGTAGCAGACGAGCCAGTCTCTGCCCTTGATGTCTCCATCCAAGCACAAATCATTAATCTTTTAAAGGATTTACAAAAAGATTTTGGTTTGACACTGTTATTTATCACCCATGATCTCAGCGTCATAAAACACACGAGTGATAGGATTGCAGTTATGTATGCAGGGAAGCTCGTGGAATTAGCATCAAAACAAGATCTATTCCGCGAACCATTACATCCCTACACACGAGCATTATTATCAGCGATCCCGGTTCCTGATCCAGATTATCAGACAAAATACATTCCTTTAACTGGTGAGGTA
>DATLAF010000205.1:0-7025 GCA_035527635.1 Thermoplasmatota archaeon
TTGGTCAAATGCGTTCTTGATGAAGTATTTCATTTCTTCTGCGCAATCTCGTCCTTCCGCTGGGAAGTAGACGCTGTTACAGATATCATCACGGGTGACGAGTTTCGTAGTAATTCCTTTGCTGATTTTATGGTTGACCAATTGCTGAAGATTTTCTGAAAAAGCTTTTGGGGCAATAATCAGGAGTTTGAATTCATCAAGAGATGATGTTTCAGTAGATGGTAGCTCATAGGTTATTGAGAGATGTGCAATGTTTCGATAAAGTATTGTGTTTTCCCCTATGTTGTATTGAATAGGGTAGCATCGAACAGTTAAAAAGATAACATGTTCTTCATTGGAGATACCTGCACCGATATGATAATCGAATAATGTATCAGGATATATCGATCCTATTACTTGTTCTTCTTGTGTGAAGGTTACTTTATTGCCTGCTACGAAGGAAACTGGAGTAGGTGTTGGAATTATCTTATTTTCTAAGATGTATACTTCCGGATTTGAGAACGTCACATCCACGCTTCTGATTTTCGTTCCAAATGGAAAGAGATAGGTAGTAATTGATGCAGGAAGCATCGGAGCGCCGGTGTTATAGAGCCATGCATTCGCATCGTCTACGGTGACAAGTGCATAACCCTCTTTTGTTTGAATTTGTGGAGTTGAAAAGGAAATCGTTTCTGTTTTTTGTAGTGTTTCTTCTGAGATATTTGAGACAGCGGCAGCTCCAAGTCCACTGAGGACTATTATTCCTATTATTAATAGTGGTACTATTCTCTTCATATTTTTTCCCCTTAACATTTTATTTATTTACATGGCGGTTCTTTCATTCTATCTAACGTTTTTAATCATTATAAGGAAACGAGGAATGAACCAATGAGATACTTAGGAGTAGTTTGTGGATTTTAATTCTGCGCTAACCGCACCATTTGGGAGTGTTGCATCGATTTTAATCATGTTGCCAACTTCTGGTGCGTAATAGTATTCAAGGAACTCGCCGATAGTTGATGTAATTTTATAGGCACTAAAGGTACCCGCTGCAACAGTGACATCCCGTTTATCTTGGCAATAAAACGCAAGCGGTGTCCATGAATATAGAACATGGAAGGTAATCGGAAACCCAATGATACCAAAGATGCCGCCAATCCAGGTTTGTAACGTCACATCTATCGTGGGAAGTGACCAGAATTTTAATGAGGTTAAAGGGAAATCAAGCAACGGGAAATCAGCGCTTAATCCAGCATTCGTTGTGAGTTTGAATGGAAATGGAAGAGAGAATTTAAGTGGTGCGATTTTTACCATGGTCAGTCCTTTTAGTTCTACATAGACCTCATGGATTTGGAGACTGTCCTTTGTAAAAACAAGAGTTCCCTTCAGACGCACTAACGGGTTTTTAAAGGTGCCGGTGAGATGGAGTGAACCTGATGTAGTGGAGAAAATAAAGTCATAGTTTGCTGTAAGTTTTCCTGTGAAAGTAACCGTGTAATAGGAGCTATCACTTGTGTCGGTGACCGTCCAAGTGAAATCATCAATTTTCCCATCGATGAACACTTTTTGTCCTTGTTCTTCGTAGTTGATAAGGACGCTATCGGCAGTGTATGTCCAGCTATTACCAACTTCCCATTCGGGAACATTATCATCAGAGGAACTGGTTTGAGCGTGAAGCTCAGATGGCCTAAGAGCAACTGATATGCTCGCGGTAAGAAGAAGACTTGTTAAGATAATTCCAACAATGGTTCTTTTCATATACCCCCACGTATTCTTAATTATATAAATCTCTATTTAAATCTATCTCATGGAATGTTTTAGGACAAAAGGAACCATATCATTTACGAAAAAGTTATCGGATCTCTTGTTAAAATAATTCCACTGCAGGATTACTTGCTCGATTCTGGTACCTAGATGGCTAGATGGATTGAAATGATACTGTACTTGTACTCTGCGTAATTTTTTACATCCCATAGTTACCTGAGCCAGTGCATGTTTCCTGTTTATTTGGAGTGGACTTTTTTCCCTTAATAAGAATGTGTTCTCTTGTTCTTCTTTTTTATATATGAGATTTTATCCCACCTCTCTTCTTAGCGAGCAAAAATGGCATTCCATAATGTTTATATCCTAAAACGTATAATAATACCATGAAATGACCAAACAGAACAATCGAAAAAAGGAACTGGATACTCTCAGAAACGAATGGCGGAAAACCCACCGGACGCTTAATGGGAGGATTATCCTGTACCCGGATAAACCCCCTGAACATATTAATGCGAGAGGCAGTAAGGTATATAATTGGTTCTGGGGAAAAATTCTCCGTGAAACCAAACCGCAGGAGATCCCAGCTATTGTTTCTGGTTTACAGGACGCGATTCATGCGGAGAAAGACCCAAGGAAGATACAAGTCCTACGAACTATGATTGGTATGGCAGATGACGCGTACCAATTCAAACAGCTCGAGGACATCAAGGACTATGATACGGAATTGCAGTTAGGGCAGAAACCAGTGTATAATTCAGAAGACGGCGTGATTTACCGCAATGGGAATATTTACACAACCGATTATAATGAGGATGAAAGCGAGATCCTCTTACGGGATATTGAAGGAATTATCATTGATGTGTTATCCTCCGAAGATAAGGAAAAAAATCTCACACCATCAACAATTCGGAATAATACGTATAAAAACTGGAAGTATACGGAGAAAATCTAGATTCGCCAACATATAATATAACGAGGATAAGTTTTTTTTGATGAATTGTTAATTCTTTTGTGTTTTGTTATATTGTTATTTTTTATCGATCTTTATTATGATCAATCAAATTTTACGAGCCATAAAATTCTTTACATGCATTGCGAGTTAAAGGAATACTAAGGTTGTGTTTCTTTTTGTAAATGTTCGATAATTACCAAATTTTAAATAGAAAACTATAAATGCTTTTACAAATTCTTCTTTTGCAAGGTGAAGTAGGAGAAAGGGGAAGATGAGAATCGTCGTAACCGAGAAATGGGATCAGACAATGTTTTATTTAGCGACACTATCGCTTGTGTTTATTGTTGGTTGTTTTCTTCGAATTGTCGTTGGATAAAGAAACGTTTATTCCCTCATTTTTTTTTAATGGCTGTGGTGTAGCATAGTATTGTAAAAATAGGCAGGCGAGGGGATGTGATGAATATGATGTATTGGGAAAAAAATATCATCTTTCCTCCTAGTACTATTCTAACTTATACCATTGAATAAAAAATAATAAATGATATTGCAGAAATCATTCAAAATAGAAACTCTTTAGTATAGATTTTCTCAAAAATAAAGCTCCGCACCATCTTCAGATCTGAATCCAAGTAAATCGCACCAATTAATGCCTCTAAGGCATTCGCAAGGTTCGTACGGTTCTTTGCTCCGTCTTGCTTTTGTTCACCCTTGCCTAATAATAAAAACGGACCGATATTAAGCCGTACTGCAACATCAGCAAGGACATTGTTATTGACGCTAATCGCGCGTCTTCGCGTTAACTCTCCTTCAGAAAAATATTGATTGCTTTGATAAAGCCTCTCCGCTATGATAAAACCTAAGATACTATCCCCAAGAAATTCCAATCGATCATTATATTCAAGAGGTGTTTGCGCCTCAAACGCATACGTCTTATGCGTCAGAGCTGTTTTCAAAAGCTGTTTATCTGTAAACACATATCCAAGAGCCTCTTCCAATGACTCTAAGCTACTTTTTTTCATGTTTTCCCTCTTAAATCCTCATAACTATCTCTAATTATATCAGTCGAACTGAACGTACTCTCCAATGGCGAGAGCGATCTTTGGGTCATCAAGTGCACGAATGAATTCTTCTTTTGAATGAAACGGTCGTTTCGCTAACATTCTTATTGCTCTTTTCTTTCCCACACCCGGAATCGATTCCAACGTCTCACGAGATGCACTGTTAACATCCAGGGGAAACGGTATACCTGTAAGGGATCGATACCCATAATCAACGATTTTCACATCATAGAATCGATGTAGAGGATAGACTCCAGGGATACCAACGAGGAGAGGATAACTTCCCATCTGTCGTGCAAACGTAAGTTTTCCTTCATAGGCCTCCGTAAACACTTGTCTAAGTAGTGTTCCTTGTGGTACTAAACGAACGAGCATGGGTCGCTCAATGGTCTCACGGACCTTTCGTTTGAAATGCTGGAACGCTGATTTATGTTTTCTGATGTTTTTCTCCCCCGTCTTATACATTTTTGTGCCTGGAATTGGTATGACTTGTCGTAAATTGATACGTCTTAATAGAAGATTATTATCATAGATTTTTTTCAGAAATTCATAGTCCAGGGAAAACGTATTTTTTGTTTCTCCTTCAAGGCCAAACACAAAATTCAACCCAGGGAGTAACTCAGGAAGTCCATTTGCTCCCCTCAATGAGCCAACCTCGTTTAACAGTTTCACTGCGTCAAGAACCTCTTCTGCTGAAGCCTTCAGATTATTTTTTTTGATGACGACCGGATCGACGCTTTCTACACCAAACGCTGCGATATCCCCTGCTGTATGATAGCGTATGATGCTTTTTGCAATTTGTCGGCATTCATCTGGATATCGTGCAATGACCCCTGGATTTGCGTTATCGATATGCAGTGTTTTCAAATTCGGTGCTGCCAAGCGAATTCCATGAAACAAACGTTCCAGTGCCATAGGGTTTGGTATTGGGAACTCAACTTCTCCAGCACCTTTTGCCATGAATGAAAAAATGCAGGGTTGATTCCCAATTCTCATGTGAAGGACACCTACCTGGTATAACGCCGCAACTTCTGCACAAATATCATTAATAGTTCGAAAACTTGGAGGACCTTTACTTGGTTCACTACAAAAAGAACACCCACCAACGATACTACGTGGACAACCGCGGTACGTCTCAATTTCCGTGATGAGATGGTCTGGGAAAAACGGATGCTGCGCGACAACTGATGCGCCTTTCACAGCAAAATCCTTTATCTCAGCTGGATTGGATCTGCAAAGAGAAGGATCGATGGTTCCAATGTTCAGATTGTTTTTTAATAACTCCGTAACAATGATTTCACTATCACCGGTGACAATAAGATCAAAGATATCTTCTACGACATCAGTTTCTTGTACGCGTTTACCACCAGACATCCCAAATCCATACCGTGCTGCAGGGCCGCAGAGGAGTTTTACCGGTTGATTAAGATCTTTTAGAAAAGAGACAAGTTCATAGGGGCTAGCTGGGAATCCAGAAAGATATCGTCCCGGAACAGACATCCCTGCAATCACAACAAGCAGATCAGATTTTACAAGAGTGTCAAGCCATGATCTGTCGTTTCGGATTTGGTCGATCGTTACATAGGTAACGATTGTGTGTGGATCGAAATCCCAGATCGCACCAGCGATATATCGAGGATATGGGCTGATATATGGTGGAACACCAAGGCAGGTTGGTTCATCGACGTACCCGTCGAGGATAGAGACGCGGGTCATATTTCGAATAATAACAGCACTTCCATTTAAAAAACTTCGTTCTGAAAGAAATTAATAGAGGTACAATGAATTTTTGATACTAAATTTATTAATATCATATTCACTATTAAGATAGATAACTTTATACCAAGAATCAATATTTCGCGTGAAAGATGGGTGAAGAGCCATGATAAGCGCCTATATCTTGATCACCATGCTGCCAGGGAAAACCGATAAAGCAATCAAAGACATGAGACAACTTGGTAACGTTGCAAAGATTTCTATTATTGCCGGTGAGTACGATATCGTCGTCAGAGCACAAGTAAAAAACCTCGAAGAACTTTTAAATGTCACTGATAAAATTCAAATGATTGAAGGTGTCACTAAGACAACCACCCAGATTATCGAGAAAGAAATCAGCCTTCAATAATGAGACGAAAATATGATCATTAGGAAAAAATACCTCTTTTATGTCCTGGCGATCACCTCTTCTTTTATTGCTGCTGCAGTCACTGGTATTGATAGTTTTGTCGGCGGTCAATCAGCATTTAAATACGACCCATGGGCGTTTGCTTTTTCACTTTTTTTCGTCGGAGCTATTGTCACGTTGCTCATTTCACTCGTTCTCGGCGTGAAAATCCATGGGAAAAGTCTCGGAGCAAAAATACTTGATCCATCCTTCAAACAACTCCGCCTGGTAAAAAAAAGCGAGACGAAATATCATCTTGTTGCTGGCTTAATGAACGCGATTAATACTGTAGGGTATTGTGCAATCGTATCAACGGTTCAAGATCCATCCGTGATTCTCTCGTTTTCTCAAATCGTCATCCTGTATCTTCTTCTTATGGAATCGATTACCGAAAAGGACGTCCCTACTCTTGTCGAAGTACAATCCTCCGTTATCGTTACCTTCGGTGCAATTCTTGCATCAATAAGCCTAAGCGGGGAATTTATGTTACTTCCAATTCTTATTGTGTTTATCGTCGTAAATCCCACCTGGGCGGTTTTCTCGATATACCAAAGGAAATTAAAACTCATGAAAATTAACAATAAACCGAATGACTCAATCAATATTCGATTTTGGAACGTCGTGTTTTCCTGTCTCTTTACTGCCCTTCTGCTCTTCATCTTTGATTTATTCACTAGTGGTGGTCATCTCATGGCAGGGGTTACAGCAGTAATTAACCCCTTTTATTTCCTCATACTTGCTCTTACCATGAGCACAACATTCTTCTCGTATGTTTTATATATTCGTTCACTTGGAATGGGAAAAGCTAGTGTCAACAACGCCATTCGAGCCTCGACTATTATCTTTGCAATTCCTTTCTCGATACTTCTTCTGCAATTAGGTATTATTACTGAGTTTTCAACAGACCCGGTAATGCTTATTATCAAAGTAATTGGAATGGTCTTAATTGTCATGGGTATCATCTCATTCGCGCTCACCGTCGTGAAAGCATATATCTTCGTCACCGTGAAAACTGGTCGTCCTTTACGAGAGACGATGCAGAAATTATGGAATATCCGTGGTGTTACGCATGTGACGATTACAACAGGGAAGCACGATTTTATCGTAA
>DATLAF010000206.1:0-11190 GCA_035527635.1 Thermoplasmatota archaeon
CAGATTACACTCAGTTATTTTCAGGATGGTTTACATTCGGGAATGGAGCAAACTACACGCAATTCACATCAGGGTATTTCACTTTTGGAAACACTTCAACATACACCGATATCGACACGGGATATTTCACTTTTGGAAACGAATCGGAAAACACACAGCTGCTCTCAGGATGGTTTACATTCGGCAATACATCAATGTATACACAGCTGCTCTCAGGATGGTTTACATTCAATGCAACTCAGGGCTGGGGTCAAGTGGCCCGTGGATATTTCACTTTCGGCAATGGCTCTGTCTTCACAGATATTGATCACGGGTGGTTTACATTCAGGAATTCATCACCCGTCGCATGTTTCACCTACGAGATTGTGGGATCAAGCATCTATTGCACGAGCTGTAGCCTATACGCAGATGCCTACCGCTGGTCCGTGTTGATAAACGAGACGTCTTCCGGTGGGACAACAGGTTGGATAACCGATGGATCAGGGACAGAATATGTTTACACGATACCATGGAGCGGGGTCATAAAAATAATCCTAGACGTCCAAACGGGGGTCTTCACGGATACACAGGCAATGAGTCTGGGCTATATCGACATAGACCAGGATTACTATGACCCGGAGTATTACACACAACGAGCGGGCTGCGAAGCTGCTGGCTACTACTGGTATCAAGATGATGATGGGATCTATCGTTGCCATAAACACCCAGAGACATTACCATGGAACGAAGATGATGATGATCTCCCGGAAGCGGGATACCCGACGTTCCCGAAACTCAAGATAGGGTATTTCACCATCGACATCACGACATTGCTTATTTTCATCGTTACGATATTGGTATTTGTGTATCTATACACAAAGAAAAAGGAGAAAAAAGGAGGGACGCAAGGTGGAGACAACCACTAATAAAGTAGTAAATAATCAAAGAATGATAATAATTGATGAGAAAAAACTTGGTCCAATTGATGAATTCAGAAAAGGTGTCATAGATACATTACCGACATCAGTTGGTTTAAAGATGGAACGACAATTCAAAAAAAACTGGATAAATATACGAGGAATTGTAGAAAAATATAATCTTCTAATACAGGATTATAATCCACTTATTATTCTTAATGAACAAAAAAATCTCCAGCAGATTAATATTATTTTAGAACAAATAAAAAACAATCAGGAATTACGGGAATATGCTAAACATGGAATTGATTCATCAACTACAAAAGAATTTGAGGAAAAAATAGATGCTCGCATATTTAGTATTTTTGCTAGGATTTACCATGAATTTTGTAGATCATATGCAAATGATGCTTTTGTTAAATGTATAAAAAAACCAGAAAATCTTCTGTTATTAAAAGAATTATTTTCTATTCATGGAACAATTTCAGAAACTGAAAAAAACATTGAGGAGATAGTTGGAAAAATATTAAATAAACAATAAGAGATGTCATTTAAGGAACGCTGAAAGGCATCTCTAACACGCATAGGATAGGTACTCAAAATGAGGAGAGAGAAACACGTAATTTTAGGAATTGTAACGCTATTGTGCATCAGTGCAGCAGTCGTATTTGTTCCAAATACAATTGCCAGTCACACAACCATTGGAACCTTGAATTACCTGGATACACAGATCTACCAGGTCACAGGTAATTTAACGCTTATTTTCAACAACTCAGACACCGGGACCCAGGATATCACTGTGACGAACCTAGGGTATGTCTCAGCGACGAATAAAACAGTATTCCAGGTTGTGAGCCACAACATCACCTACAACTGGACTTTTGTGAACAATACGAAGACATACAACTATTTCGATATCACGACAATGAACACGTATACGGTCAATGTAAACTACCAGGCCATCCACGTCCCAAAGAGCCCTTATCAGCTGCTACGTGAGATGCTGGAGGCTAAGAACGCGACGATAATCAGCCTCAGCCACATGATTACTCAGATGAACAACACCATCAACAATCTCACGCGAAACATGACCCTTCTGAAAAACATGAACACGAATCTATCAGCATTGGCAAACCAGACTGTCGCAAACAACACACCGCTTCACATGCAGATCGTGAACCTATCCTCTGAAATTGATAGATTGAATGCCAGCATCATCTCACTCACAAACGCGAATACTTTCATGAAAACAAACATCTCAGCAGCACAAACAACAATCAACGAGCTGAGAAACCCATGGTGCTTGGGATACACCTTCAATGACGTCGGATATCTCTATCTCAATGCAGCATCAATGGTAATCCTTTTCGTAATCCTACTGATAGTCGGTGCTATCGTCATCTACAGACAGAAAATAAAAACAAAAGGGAAACAAGTCATCAAAGATATTACGACAACATCACAGCAGAGCAAACGAGAGACTACAGGATTCATGGATGAACAAGTAAGAGACTTTGAAACAAACTTTCTTAAAAATGAAAACATAACAGAAAGCATAGATACTTTATCAGACCTAAAAAATAAAGATCCTGTTTCTTACAAAAAAGCGATGGAAAAATTACATAGGGATGCTGTTGATAAGATAGAAACACCATCAAAAAAAATAACATCAAAAATACCAGCAGAAACAACAATGTCACGGACACAAAAAGAATCAATTCCTTTTAGTGATGATGACCAAGGGTAATGATAATGTCAACAAACGAAGAGAAAACATTTTATTTTTCACCAAACCGGATACACGGTTACATCATCATAGGAGCACTTTTCATCATCACATTGATTTTTTTCAACAAACAATCCGTATGGATACCGTTCTGGCCAACAATATTCGGCATCGGTTTCTGTCTGTATCTAGCCTTTGACCAGTGGAATGAATGCATCAAAAGAAAAGGAAAAGCCCTTGTCTGTGATCTACAACTTGATAAAGGAGGCCATGTTTGTATCCACCCTTATGATATGGTCCAAGCAAGCAGATATGACAGAGATGGAAAAAGCGTTATGGCATTCACTTGTTTAGCTGGTGGAGGATATCTTTTTGCAGGAGTGGTGGGTATTCCAGGGACGGATTTCTTTCTCGTGGTCCCACCAGAACATATCATCGAAACAGAAACAGGTATGCTGGTGATGACAAAGCTCACGAAAAGAAAATATACCGAATTCCCATTTTATATCCAAAGTGCACTACAGAAACTACCGCGATTCAATGTGACGCTTGCAAAAGCAAAGGACAATATTTATTTTGGAATAACAAGTAAGATTGATGGGACAGCAACCGCAGAGAATTTCGCGATTGAAGAGAAATTCTGCATGATGAACCAACAAATCAACGACATGAAGAAAACTATTGATGATTATTCATCTCAACAAGAACGGTTACGACGTGATCAGCAGCCAGCACAACCAATAATAATCCAGCAGCAACCAATGTCATCAAGGAGTGAATAATGGGAAAAATATTTTGGAGACCAGATGGAGGCCGTTGTCGTTTCTGTACGACAAGGCCAACTTTTGAAAAACCAGGAATAACATTCAAAAAAAAGGCAGATGGAACTATCTACACGGAATGCAATAATTGCCATAAAAAATTAAAATTCCTTGAGTTATCCCCTGGAAATCCTTACAAACCAATGATACCAATGGATGGAGATGATTAATTGGATGATTTAGTAAAAGACAAACTTGAATCAGAGGAAGAAATACAAAATGAACAGATAGAAAAAGAAAGTAAAGTAAAAAGTATTTTTGACTTATGGTTTAAGATACAAGAACATTCTGCCTTAGCTGATACATCATTAATGCAATGCCGTGCGATGATAAGATGTATCGCATTTGGAGCTTTGATGTTACCTGATTCAGAAAGAGAATTGAAAAAAGAGGCAAGAGATTTTCTTAATGAACGAAAACAATATCTTGAACAAAGAAACATAGAACACGAAAGATCTAGTGGATTTGAATCTTATCGTTTTACTGCTAATTCTGCGGGGGTTATTCGTACAGCACCAACTGAATTTGATAAGGGGCTTACAGATTTGATTGAGCAAAATGCCAATCACATTCTCCCGCAATTAATGGAGATGGATTCTAAAATATCTGAAAAATTAATTGAACATGAAATTGTTCCAATAAGGAATTATACTCCTCTTGAATTTTATACACAAAAAACTTTACAATATCTATGGAAAAGACAAAAAGATAAAATAAAAAATAATGATGTAGACCACAAAGAAGAAAGCAGAGAGGATACAGATGCCAACAGATAGAGAACGATTATTAAATGAAATGAAAATGGGTGTCTTATTACGAGCAATGATTCGCAGTATCCGCGAATCACAAGATGAAACAATATCTTCTGATTTATTTGATGATGATGATACTAATAAAAGTTGTGCAAAATGGTATCGGAAAATTAACAGACATTTCCGGTCAATTAATGTAATAAGAAGTCTTAATTTTATTTTAGAGATATGTTTAGATTTAGATATTGACCCTGTAAATGATGAAGAATTCGGACCAATGTTCAAGAAATTGTTAAGATTGCATTGGTCTGAACAAACAATTCTAAAAATGCGAACATTTACTCAATTGCCTCAGATTGCTTTTCAAGATGAATCTGAATATAAAGCTGATGAAAATAATACACCAGTAGTTCCTTTTACTCGTGCTCATTGGTGATTAAATAATGAATTATCGAAGAAACGATGGACCACCAGGAATCATTGAAACGATTGGGAAAGAAGGCACGATATCTACTTTATGGGGGCCACCAGGGGCAGGGAAAACAAGTATTGCTTGTACTATAATGGAACAGGCAGTGAACCCAAAAAGAAACCCAGATAAGGATTATAGCCAAATCTATAACATATGGACCATCATACATTTCTTTGATGAGGATCAGATTGATGAAGCAATAGAAAAAGGCTTGTTAAAAATATTCTATGGTGATCATGAATACCGTAAACTTCCAAGTGAAATCCATACAATTACATCACTCAGCCAACTTTTATTTTATTTAATTGACAATGAAGGCGAAAACATTACTATTTTAGATGAAGCGGGTATTATTGCTGGATCAGCATCAGGGGGGACATCGAACAAAGCAAAAACCATGAAAAATCTATGCTTCGTCATCAGACATTTCAATACATCTTTAATTTTAATCGGGCAATCAAAAGGAAGTGTTTTACCTGCTTTGAGAGAAGATCTTGTTACTTATGAAATGAGAATAAGAGAAGTCGATGGTGTACGATATTTTACGATTGCCAAGGCCATCGCTGTCCGTGATGAATTCGGAGAAGAACATGTTAATTTTGAACAGATGGTATGCTTCGGTGGTGTCACTCCGACGACATTACCTTTCGATTCAAAATTCATGCCTGGTTTCTTGATTGATCTTGATCTGGAACAATGTTTCAATGAATTAAGTCAACTGGGAAATACATTGAATATCCGAAAGAATGGAAAAGAGGTTATCAAAAAACTTCATAATCAATGGCTTTTGAAACAAGAGAAAAAGGAAAGAAGATTGATGGGAATTGAACCGGATACAAATAAAAAAACCACCGAATTGGTAAATAACATAATATCAAAATATGATGTGACTAAAACAGAGGCATATGTTCTTGCTGGAGAAAAATTAAGACAATCACCATCTTGGGTGCGAAATCATTATATTAAATCAAAGAAATATTCTACTGCGATAAAAACAGGAGAAACACTGGCATGTCCCAAATGCGGGAATAAAATTAATATCAATACAAAACGACCACGATGCAGAAAATGTGGATATCAAATTAGGAAACATGAATATCCTGTAACGTCGTAAAATATCGTATGTCGCATTTAATGTCGCAGTTCTCCATTTCATTCTTGACCAGCTATGCAACAGGAGAAGTTTTCAACCTTTTGAGAATGAAAAATCTGTTGATTTCAAAAATATTTTGCTGTTTCGCGGGTCTCAGCATAAGGGGGAAGACTATAATTAAGACGTCAATTAATAATTTCTAGAATAACCTCTTTTGATTATTCATTCATCTCAACTGCTTTTGATCCGCTTCATCGGAATGAAAACAAAGGCAGTCATTAAAAAAGATTTATTATCTTTCTGTAACCAGCAGTAGAATAAATAAAAAGAAAGGCTTAATAACTATAATCATAATTCATCAACTGAGGTTTGAGGTTGAAAAAACAAAATACATTTTCTCTGAGTAGAACAGACTGCTGCTTAGTTGCCAGCTTTTCACATTCTCCCCATAGAGTTGTAGAGAAATGCTTTTGAACAGCAGCCCCTATCAATCAGGGAAGATGGCTCAGACCTTATTGGATCCGCTAGAGACCAATGACAGGAAACAATCAACATCAGGAAGAATGGGTAACTGTCGCAGAGAGGGGTTACTACTCCCGACATCACATCGTGACCTGATGCACGGTCTCTGCTCTCAGACATCAAACCTTTGACCATTAAACCCAGCTGTCCTGTCTTTGGTTGGCGACTGATCCATAGATGGATAAGGAAAAATGTGAGAACATGAAAGAAGGAAGAAAGACCATTGCGATAGTGATACTCGTTGTTGTATTGTCACTGTTCGCTCAGGCAAGTGTTTTCTATTACGTGATGAAAACAGATTACTTCGTCGGCCCGCAAGGACCACGAGGAGAGAAAGGAGATACTGGAGATCAAGGACCACAAGGGATGCAAGGCACACCAGGATTGACCGGGGCCACTGGGGCGAAGGGAGCGACAGGTGCAACAGGACCACAAGGGCCAAAGGGATCGGATGGAGCAGACGCACCAGTGAATCATCCACCGATAATATTGAATGCGACATTGAACGGGACCTTCAAAAAAATCTGTTACACCAGCTGGTTTATTTTCAACATCACGATCACAACCTCTGACAGTGATGATCCGACAACCTACGTGTATTTCAACTATCGGGAAAACAAATCAGATCCATGGATACAGCATTCATTACAAATCAACACGAGCTCCGGGACATATTCAGATACCGTAAAGATGATGATGTTCCACCCAGTGGACAATAAAACAATCTACTGGGGGATAACGCTCTGGGACGGCAGCGACATCACATTCGATGAATACGAATACACTGTCTACAGGCCGACATAAAACATTGAACCCAGGTCCCACCGATTGAACGGTCTGAAAGATGGAAAGAACCGGACTGCAAAAAAATATATTCCATAATCTCTCTTGATTCACCTTCTTGTGGCCCGTCCCGTTGACTTTCAGATCTTCAATGCTGGGGTAGATTGCTGGAATGGAATCCCCTCACCAAAGACTTGTGTTTTCATGTTAAAGTGATTCTAGCCAGCCTACTGACCCAGGTGGACGATGAAAAATAGATATCTCATTTGTTTTGCTACTTATGGTGCAGTCCAAGGATCCTATTACGCTGCGGTCATCAGCAAAATACTTTTTGGATAGTTCACTTTCTTATAGGAAAGTGCTCTTGCTCCTGTTGTATAGGAAAACGTTCTTGAAGTGAAAGAAATAGAAAAACTATTAAGTATTGTTCACATTTCCTTTTAAGAGTGAACTATGATGCAAAAACGGGCACATATCCCCACCCGCGATGAATATCAAAAAACATTAACTAAATTGACTGAGCAAAAGAACCTGGACACGCTGATCGCATTGCGATTAGGCTGCGAGCTTGGCTTGACGCGACTGGAAATCGTGAATTTGAAAACAACTGACCTTGACCGAATTAACAAACGTGGTCTTTGGGTTGAAGTTGCAAAACAAGTACGACGTGGAAATAAGAAAGGCCGTGGTGGACGATACAAACCGAATTTTGAAATGAGGAAGCGAGAGGTCCCTGTTAATACGAGCCTGTATCAGCTGCTTATTAGCTATATTGATAAATCTCAGGTCTATATTTTGAAAAGACACAAAGGGGACCCGCGTAAACCATTCACCCCGCGATACATCAATAAGTTGTATGAAAAGTCTGGACTTACATGGGCAACACATCATTCTAGACATTTTTTTAAAAATCAAGTGAAAGACTGGATGCGACGTCATCACCAGATTGATGATGAACTTATCAAGGATTACATGGGCCATAAAAAAGACACAACAGAAACCTATGGAGATCTCTCATGGGATTACAAACTCGAAATATTAGACGGGGTATTCCAATGACGCAAAGCACTTTATATGAACCTCATTTTAATGGACCAGAGTATAATCCTGAATTAGATTTTGATAGATTGACTGGACAGATGTGCCGTATTTATCATTTAATGAAAGATGGAAAATGGAGAACATTAACAGAAATTCAAAAAGAAACAGGAGACCCGCAGGCATCTATTTCAGCACAACTGCGTCATTTAAGAAAGCAACGATTTGGATTACACACAATAAATAGGAGAAGGGTGGAAGGAAGAGAATTACAGGGACTTTTTGAATATCAATTAATTATAAATCCTCTCTGTAAAATTGTCTATGTGGAGGAAGAATGTCGAAACTAGGAAAAAAGAAAATCTATAGATACAAAGGTGAGATTTTCATAAGAAAAAGAGGAAGACCAAGGAAGGAAACAAATGGACATAATAATCATGCTGTCTGATCAGATGGATACTCTAGACGGCCATACATTAGAAGAATACCTCAGGAACTTGCTACAGCATAGCCAATGGGCCGGATTCATTGATGACATCGAGTTGAACTATGGAGCCGAAAAAAACAAGGAGGGAATAATTTGGTAGTGATGGAGAAAACCAGTCAAGTGATAGATGCCCTTCACAAAAAATATGATGACAATGCTTTCAGCTACGCTTTCTTAGAACAAGTTGCAAACGGCACAGGCCTCAGAGCAAACCGTCATGCAGACGCTATCGCGGTGCAGCTCTGGGAAAGCAGAGGATTGAACATCACAGGTTTTGAAATAAAGGTATCACGACAAGATTGGGTGAAGGAATTGAAACACCCGGAGAAAGCGGAGCCGATCGCTCAATATTGTCATTACTGGTATCTTGTCTGTGGTGATGAAAACATTGTTCAATTCGGTGAACTGCCAGCAAACTGGGGATTGATGGTCCCGCATACCAAAGGGACTTTGAAGATAGTCAAAGAGGCCCCGTTGAATAAAAATCCTAAACCAGTTGATATGATTTTTCTTTGTGCTGTCCTTCGGCAAACACAGAATCAATTGACAGATACCGCAAAATTACAAGCGAAATATCATCAAGGATATACTGATGGGAAAGAAGATGGGAAAAAAGATGCAGAGAGCAACGTAAAATATTGGAGAGAAAGTCGAGATGAATTACAGAAAACAGTAAAGGAATTTGAAGATATCTCCGGGATAGGAATAACTCAATGGAGATGGAATTATATCGATTCAAAGAAAATCGCTCAGGCTGTAAAAATCGTTCTAGACGGGACATATCTGAATAACCTGCGGGAGTTGAAACGAATGCAGCGGATCTCCGAAGAGGTCTGTAAAAATGTTTCCGAAGCAATATTGAAATTAGAGGAGAAAGGTCTGGACACAAAGGAGGAACATGTCGGTAGTCTACCAGGGTAAATGGATATTCATCGAGGAACGTCCCACCTGTGGCAAGGTGACAAAAGAATTCGAGGTTTGGAGTATCTACGAATCAACGGCCTTGGGCCTTATCAAATGGAGAGCAAGCTGGAGGAAATACACTTTTTATCCATATAGCAATACACATTTTGAGGAGGTCTGTATGTATAATATCGCTGATTTCATAAAGAAGGAAACAACAAAATACAAGAAGAATTGGGTGAAGAAATGAAATCTATAATTATCGCGAAGGAAGGGGCTTTGACACCAAATGAGATTTTTTTCTTACAAGATTGCCCCCAGGAGATGGACAAAGAACACCCTGTCGATATCCACAACAAACTATTCGATGATAACGACAGGTGCATTCTTTGTTTAATGGGATCCGTCTGCATATCAAACCAAGGAGTGAAGAACGGGGTGCAATGAAATGGAGACACATCAGACAGGGGATAGGATCGCTCTGCAAGTCGTCAGCGACGTCGTGATACCATTGCAACGAGGAGACCCGAATACACCAGAGCGGAAGAAAAGCAACATGGAGATAGAACGATTCTTCATCGAAAACCATCTGGACATCAACGACATCATAGATGCCGGGTATTTCGTCACGGATAAATGGGAGGAAAAAAAAGGTGTCATCTTTTTTGTTAACTGGAAAGGAAAAACAGAATTCATAAAGAAATCCTGGGTGATTTTCGAGAAAACAAATCCAGGGATTTTCAAGGAATGGGATGACTATGAAAAAAAAGAAGACAAGGAAATGGAGGAAGACCATGGAGAAAAAACCTATCAAGAAGAATGAAATCACATTGAATCCTGTCATCATTCCAATGATGATAAAACTCTACCAGGAGACCATGCCCATCGAGGAGGTATACATCGTGGGGATAAAAGAGGATTCACCGGATTTGAAGAACGTCCTGAATTTCACAAAAGAACAGATCTGCCGGGAAATGCAGCTGAGCCTCCGCGATGATCTCCGCTATACGTTTGTGATTGGAAACAAGAAATGCTGAGGAACAACAGGATGAACAAAGACGCGAAGATATTCCTGGTATTGCTCACTGTCTCTCTTACCATCAACGTGTATTTCTGCGTCAAGAACTACTGGATGAGCCTGTACGACAAAGAGGATTTCAACTGTGTCGAAATGAGTTTCATTGTCGCAACATGTTTCAGGAAAATAGGATTCGACGCGAAAGTGATTTACGGCAACAACAACGAAACAGGTGACAAATGGCTTGGACATGCCTGGGTGAGCATCAACGACATCTATTTCGATGCAACAAGCCTCTGGTTCAACGATGAAAGCGAATACCCGATAATCACCTTTATTGACAGTTACCCATGGGGATACTGGGATGAACTCAGTCATATATCCTCAGGTAAAGAATAAAAAAAAATAATAGGAGAGAAAAAAGAAATGGAAAAAAACATGAAAAAAATAGGGATAGTGCTGATTGTGTTGATGCTGGTTGCAGTGAGCACAGCTGCTGCGATACACATGTCAACAGCACGAGTGACTTATCGTGAGAACGCGACGAAAACAAACCTGAAAGGCACATATTATCGTTGTGCAGATCGGAACTGGGGCACGGGCCATGCATTGCCTACATGGACCCCACCGTATATCGTCGGATACTCCAACTATACGATACCTTGGAACGCAAACGTGG
>DATLAF010000207.1:0-10641 GCA_035527635.1 Thermoplasmatota archaeon
ATGTATGTTCCCATTCAATAGGGAGACCGTCTCCATCAAGGTCTTCTCCGGTGTTATCGAACGTGGGGTCTGTTTCATAGATGTAGACCTCAGTCCAGTAGGGGATATGGTCACCATCATAATCATTTTGATCGATATTGAACCAAAGTTCACAATCCTGTTCATATCCATCGGTACTTCCATCATCACAGCCGTTCAATCGTCCATATCCACTCAGGTCACCTACCGAGTCCTCACCAGTCCAATGACCTGTTTTAATACTGTAGGACATTTCAGCGGTATATCCTTCTGTTCTTGTGTTTTGTTCTTTGCAGATATCACAAAGAGTATCACCACTTGTCGTTTTTTTATATAATTCAATAACAATGTCGACATATTCAATGTCATCAGGGACATTTGCTGTTGCTGTCCAATGGATGTTATCCAGATACGGGGAATCCTGCCAAATAGGAGATAAAAATTCTTCTGAGTTAATCAGGACTTTTACAAAAAAATCAGGGTTGTTATCGTCATCTAATGTTCGAATGGAAATAATATCGGCCGTTACTTCAATATCGATAAGAGGATCAAAATCCCCTATGAAACCTCCTTGATTATTTGTTTTCGAAGGGAGATCTCTCTCATTTTCAAGAGGAGCGTCATTGATGATGTTTTCAGGAATTTGGGAAAAAAAGCCACTGACAGGCGTAATACTTACTAAAAATATGCTCATAACGAGTATCATGATTTTTTTTCGTATTGTAATTCCCCCAACCTTATTATTTCATAAGATTTAATCTCCTATAATTTTATATATTTTATTCTTCAGCAATACTCTGGTTTATTCATTATTTTTTTTTAGATGGTATTTGTTGACAAATGAAATAAAAATGATGTGGTGGTGGGGGATTTGAATCCCTGGAACGAATCCCTGATTAATAAGTGAGGAAAGAACCTATTTATAGGAGAACAGTATTATAAAATTGAAAAGGGGGAATGAAAAATTATGAAAACGAGAATGGTAAGTTGTCTTGTTTGCATGTTGATGCTTGGAACATTCGTTTTTGTCGGTGCAATTGAAATAAAGAGAGAAATTCCTAATTCACAGTCGCTGATGAATACCAACCAATCAGAACGTTGCGTGTTAATTGCTGAAGAAGAAGGACTTCGTGTTATCTTAGTTGATACCTCAGGGACAATCATATGGGAAAAAACAGGTGTTATTCCTACAGATGCAGAGAAACTGGAGAACGGCAATGTCCTAATGACAAATCAATACAATGTTATCGAAGTCGATATCACGGGGGCGGTTGTCTGGCAAAAGATGACGAGTTCTGAACCTTTTGATGCAGAACGTCTCCCAAATGGAAACACCCTGATCACAGAATATGATCGTGTGATTGAAGTTAATCCAGCAGGAACGATTGTCTGGGAAAAAACAGGATTATATGAACCCATGGATGGAGAACGTCTTGAAAATGGAAATACCATGATTGTCGAAAGCCCTGGTTATTACGGTGGCCGTGTCATCGAAGTGAACACCGCAGGAACAATCGTCTGGCAATACCCAATCGTACCAGAGCAGGTTGCATTTACAGATGCAGAGAGACTTGCAAATGGTAACACTCTTATAGCAGAAATAGTCGTTGATCGTGTCATTGAAGTGAATCCCGGTGGGGTAATCGTCTGGGAAAAAACAGGGTTGAACTATCCTTTAGATGCAGAACGTCTCCCAAATGGAAACACCCTGATCACAGAATATGAACGTGTCTTTGAAGTTGACCCTGCAGGAACAATCGTTTGGGAAAAAACAGGGTTGAATCATGCCCTTGACGCAGAAGGTTTTTTCACTGAACCACCAAGCACCCCAAGCATCGCAGGATTAGAGGAGGGAGAAGCAGGGACATTGTATCCGTATACCTTTGTCGCAAGTGACCCTGAAGGAGAAATTGTATTCTATTATATCGACTGGGGCGATGGTACAGATACTGGATGGATTGGTCCGTATCTCTCAGGCGAAGAGATAACGAAAGGACACTCCTGGTCTGAAAAAGGAACCTATTCAATCACATGTAAAGCAAAGGATGTCATTTATGCGGAAAGCGACTGGGGCACCCTTTCGGTGACAATGCCAACGTCATATACGATACCCTTCACGCAGTTCTGGATACGATTACTTGAGCACCTCCCTAATACGTTTCCGCTCCTCCGATATCTGCTTGGGTGTACCTCGTGAGGAAAGATACATAATGAACGAAGAAGAGTAATATAAAATTATAAAATGGGGGAAAAATCATGAATAAAAATCCATCCATTACAAAAGGGTTATCGCTTTGTATTATTCTCTTATTTGTTATGATGTGTCTTCCATCGTTTGCATATTCTGATAGTATAACATCATCACAACCATCAAGGGTGACCATTCTCTATGTTGGTGGTACTGGACCTGGGAATTATACAAGGATTCAGGATGCGATAGATGATGCAACGAGTGGTGATACGGTTTTTGTTTATGATGATAGCTCACCGTATTACGAAGAAGTTCTGATCAATAAAGGTATCAATCTGGTTGGTGAAAATAAGAATACTACCGTCATTTATGGTACCACTGGTGACGCTATTTATATTCAGAGTGGGAGTGAAACAAATATTAGCGGATTTACCCTCTCTAATAATGGGCTTAATGACGTCATGATAATTTCGTGGTCAGGGTCTCTGGTCATCCAGGATAACATTATCTTTCATGGCCGAAATGGTATCTACGCGTATCATGTATCAAATTCTATCATTAGAAACAATAAAATTCATTTTAATCAACAGAAAGGACTCTATATGATGTTTTCCTCCAATATTAAATACTATAACAATACGATCAGCTATAATGGTGCAGACGGGATAGTATTAGAAAGTTCGTATAGTACGAATAACAATGCGACTGTTTCTAATAATCTCATAATGGGTAATGGGGGTCATGGTGTTCTAATTAAAGGATCGTACAATAAAATCATTGGGAATACCATTCTGGATAATAGTTATAATGGGGTTTATCTCACAGAGGCAGAGGCATCATATACTGATTATAATATCATTCAGGGGAATCACTTCCTTCACAATGGTTATGGTATCTACATAAAATGTCCGAGCTATCCTCCTGGACTTTCGTGTGATAATAATTTGATATTTCATAATAATTTCATGTATAATACAGGAAATGCTTATGATGAAGATAACAATGTTTGGGATAATGGATATGTTGATCCTTTTAATCCATTAATTGATGGTGGTAACTACTGGACTGGTTATTCTGGTCATGATTACTATAGTGGCCCTGGGCAGAATATCCCTGGATCTGATGGCATTGGTGATATTCCCATAGTAATTCCTGGTGGTATTAATCAAGATCATTATCCTTTCATATTACATTGGTACAATGGTACAAATTATCCGCCTTATAATCCTATAATTACTGGCCCAATATCTGGAAAAATCGGGCAAGATTATGATTTCACAATTATGGTACAAAGCTCGGACTTTGAATGTCTCTATTGTTATATTGATTGGGATGATGGTACGTATGAAGAATGGATTGGACCGTATATCACTGGTGATGTATTGTCCATTAACCATACCTGGTATGATATTGGTTCATTTCTCATTAAAGCAAAAGTGAAAGATATTTTTAATGTGGAAAGTGAATGGTCTGATCTATTTACAATTAAAATCTCCCAAGACCCCCCTCATCAACCAACCATTACGGGTCCAACAGAAGGTAAGGCAAATCATCTCTATAATTATTCATTTGTGACCACAGATCCAGAGTCTCAAGATGTTTGGCATTATATTGACTGGGGTGATGATACAAACACAGGATGGTTAGGTTCTTTTCCTTCAGGTCAAGAACAAATCCTACATCATATCTGGAGCAATAAGGGGACATATACAATCCAAGTTAAAGCAAAAGATATCTATGGAAATGAAAGCGGCTGGGGTACACTATCGGTGAAAATGCCTTTCTCGTATGATGTACCATTCATGCAATTCTGGATTAAAATTCTCGAGCAATTCCCACACGCATTCCCAATACTCCGGCATCTATTGAGATATTAAAACCCCCTCTGTTTTTTTTATATTTTATGATGTAATCTATCGCCTCATCCCTCCTTATTTCCGAACGGTAAAAGATAAATAGGAATACTTGTATCAGGGGGGGTGCAACGAGGTAAATTAGTATGGCAGTAAAAGTAGATAAAGAAACCTGCACCGGATGTGGCGCATGCGTAACAGCTTGTCCTGTAGAGGCGATAAAAGTAACTGAAAAAGCAGAGGTCAACGAAGAAACCTGTATCGACTGTGGCACCTGTGTTGATGAATGCCCGGTGCAAGCACTCAGCCTCTGATGGAAAAAATCGTTTATTTTTCCTTCTTTTTCCTTTCTAATCTCTGCTGAACCTTTTCACTTGTTAGCTCTCTGATCGCATCAGATGCTATCCATCGTGCTGATGATGAATTCATTTTCTGTATTTCTTTAGAGGTCTTAATCGCAGACTTGTTGAGCGCGGGGTTTCTTTTACCAATATTTCGTAACGCCCAGTTCACCGCTTTTTTCACATAGTTGCGGTTATCACCAGAATGTTTGATTAACAGAGGGAAGAACTGCTCAAAAACCTGATCTGAGCCATTTTTATCATGGACTGCCAATCCTGCGACGAGCGAAAACGCTGCTCGTTTGACAAACTCTTTTTTATGGTCTGCCCATTGGTGTACCTTTTCATGGGCAAAGGGAGTAAGATCGAAAAGACTGGTGCATGCCTGGTCACAAATATCCCATGAATCAAAATCCTTCGCCCATGCGTCCATCTGATCCGTGGTTACTTTTTCTGGGTCATCGATAAAGCAGGCAAGCAACCGTGCATCATGGATCTGGGAGCCCCACAGCTTCAACGCGAGCGCATGGTTTTTACCTATTTCTTTTGCCAGTGGCCGTAAGAGATAAATCGAAATCCCGAGGTTGTTTTTCTGACTGATCCCATAGCGTGCCATTCCCTTGACGTTTTCTGGGTTTGCAAGTAAGTGTAATTTTTTGATAACTTCTTCGTAGTGCACGTGTATCACCGTTTGTGTCTCTTGTATCGTTTCTTATTTGAATATTTTTCCGGTTTCCATATACCAGAGATATAAGTCGAGTTCAGCGAGGGTGAGATTGGTTTTTATCGCGATTTTTTCTAGTATTTTTTCAATTTCCAGATATTTTTTTCGCGTCAGCGTCTTTGGTTTTTTGATGAATCTGTATCGTTCGAGCAGATCAAGGATATGGGAATCGATGATCGCATAGTCATCAAATCCGATGTTTCTGAGAAAATGACTTGCTTCTTTAAACCCAAGGCCTTTGATGTTTTTTACCAGCCATTCTCGTCGTTCTTCTCCTTGAAGAGACAAGATGATCGTTTTCAGAGCATCTTTCGATTTTGTTGAACTGGTGATATAGTCTGCCCGTGTCTTGGGGAATCGATAGCCGCTTTTCTGTAGTTTCTGGGTAAGTCTTTCTTGTGAATCGGTAAGGAAACAGCTGCTGAGTTGAGAATGGATCTGCATGCCTCGTTCTGCGCTGAAGTTTGCGGTTAGAATACAGAAACACATTTCTGTGAATAAGTCATCTGTAGAGTTTTTGTTTATCGTTTTGAATTCCTTGATTCGTTTCTCTACTTTGGCGCGTACGTCGCTGTTTTTTAGCAGTTGAATTTTCTGAAACAGTTGGTTCATGGTCTCTCCGCTTCAATTTGTATGAGAAAAATATCGTGGAGGATGTAAGACAAACGGAGGTATTAGGTTGGTGAGGAGAGGAGGAAAGGATGGGATGAAAAAATATATTCCCCCGTTTGTTTTTACATCTCCACGCGGTGTTAATGTAAGTATAAAGATTCTTTCTTGCTTATCTCCAATATACCCCTATTAACAATTGTTAATGCACCTACCCTATTTAAAACTTTCGTATCTGGGGGGTTGTAGAAATCCTTTATTTATAAAATAACTATCATCCCACCGAAAGGAGGTGAGACGGGGATGCGCCTCACCAGTATAATTCAGGATGGGATGATAGTCTTAAAACGAATGCAGGTACCACTATATAGCAGTAAGTTCTCCAAGAAGACCTATACCATACACCAACATCTGCTCTATCTGAGCATCAAAGAAATACAACAACAAAGCTACAGAGATTGTAGAGATTTCTTCGATGAATTCAATCAACTCCAAGAAGCACTGGGATTAACTAAAGTACCACATTTCACGACACCACAGAAATGTCTTCAGCGATTTCCACCACGATGGTACAAAATGCTTCTCAAACAACTGATCACCTTAGTCAAATCACGAGCCAATGCCGTGATTGACGGCACTGGTCTTTTGCAGACGAAAGCGAGTTTTTCGTACATAAAAAGGATAGGACGAGAAATCAAACGACGTGATTTCTTCAAAATCATCCTTGTTATCGACCCGGATGATGGGCTGATACTCTCCCATAAGGGCGTTCATGGTAATTGCCATGAATCACCTTGGTTCATCCCCTTACTTGATGAAATCCCTCTCCCACTCGATGAAATCTGTAGTGACAAGGGATTTGACTCAGAGAAAAACCAACGATACGTTGTGGTAAATCGGAAAGCACACTCATATGTCGATATCAGAAATAGACCGAAACGTGGACGTTATCGAAAACAGACCTACCGAAAGAAACAACATGACCCAGATCAGTGGAACTTGCGGTACAAACGGATGAGAAACTGCATTGAATCGAAAAACTCCAGTATAAAACACAGGTTCGGGGATTTCATCCCTGGAAAAAATATTTACAACCGACGACGATATCTTGCCATTCGTATTTTTGCTGCAAACCTGATTACATTAGGAAAATCAAGAAATCCTCTCTTTTTGATTTATTTAATCATCGAGGATTTCTACACCCCCGTATCTGGGTTTATTGATACATAACTTCTCTTCCATATCTTTCTCTGACTATTTTTTTAAAAAAATACAAACAGTAATTATAAGTACAAAATAACACTTGTACCCTTTGATGAAACGCACTCCTTGTGAATATGTGATGTGGAACGGTCTACCAGTTATCCGAAAAGAAATCGCAGAACGCATGATTACCAATTTCGGGTTAAACCAAAAAGAAGCAGCAGAGCGACTTGGAATAACACCTGCAGCAGTCTGCCAATACCTCTCACATAAACGAGGAAACATCACCGTAGATGACCAAGAACTCATCAAAGAAATCGATTTAACCGCAGAACGAATCCTGAACAACACCAATGCAAATGTCGTCGAAGAAACCTGTCGCATCTGTAAGCTATTCAGGGCAAAAGGAATTTTTCAAACCACATGCGACTCCTGCCCACCTGATAAATAAGTAATTACGGGGAAAAAAACAAAGTAAACAACGAAACCATGACAGGGATTGTTACCAAGGAACAAACAAAACTCCCGAGAAGAAATTGATTGACAATAGACTCATTCCCACCAGCACGCTTGGCAAAAATCGAAATAGCAGTAACCGGTGGCACCGCACTTTGCAATACCAGAAGCAAGGCTATCTGATACGACGGTCTGATTATCAACAACAACCCTAAAAATATCAACGGGAACGCAACATTTTTGATGATAACAAACTTCGCTACTTCCCGGCTATAAATCTTCCCTTTTCGCTCAAAATCAAGAGAAAGACTTCCACCGATTACCAACATTAACAAAGGGACAGTCATCGCACCAAGCATCGTAAAAATCGTAAGAACAACACTTGGCACATACGTCTGTATCCCAGCTAATCGAATGAAAAGAGCGATGATCGTTGCGATGAAAACGAGATTAAAGGTACGTCTCCAATTGATGATCTTCTCCTTTTTACCAAAGAAAAAAGGATAAATATTGAAAAGAAACGCAGGATAAATAAGCATAAACAAAAACAGGGAAACAAGATATGGTGAAGAACCACCAAACATACCGGTCAGAATCGCAAGCGGGAAAAACAAACCGTTATGTAAGAATAGGCTCATGGCAAACTCTCGCCGAGTCGTCTTCTTTGAAAGGAACATAAAAAGTCCAGTCAATATCGCAGCAGCACCAGTAAAAGCAACCCACCAGAGGGGAAGCACCCACCAGTCAGGTATCTCGTGTGGCGAAAAATTCGACACGATGTTCACGAACACAAGGCAGGGTAAGGCAAGGTCTAACGCAAGATTCGAAAGAGCACCAAGTGCATTTTCCGCAACCAGCTTTCGACGGACAATCAAAAAACCAAACACACCGATACCCAGCAGAATAATCACAGATTGAAACGTGGCCACATAGAGATCCATAGGAAATTCGCAACCTAGAAAACAACCAAGACTTAAAGACATTACTATATCGGAAAACCTATACGCCTGGTTCTGAAAAACCTATATTTATTAATAAGGTACCTTATCTCATCACCGTAAGAAACACCGGGGGTTAAAAGACAATGAAATCAACATCGATACTTGAGCTGATGACCATGGATCATACAAGACTCCTAAAACTATTACGTGATGTTGAAAAAAGCATTGGCATGGAGCTTGTGTCTGTAATGAAGGTGTTTGGTACCTTCGAATGGGGGCTGGAAAAACATATTTTTATTGAAGAAAAAGCCATTTTTACCTCGTATAATCCAACGAACGTTCTTGAAGGGTATAAGATGGTTCCAGAACTGATACAACAACATAACGACATTCTGGATAGAATGCAGGTCATGCGAAAAGACCTGCTATGGAACAAGCCTGTGAAATATTATGAATTCAAAGAATTAATTATGGCGCATAAAACATTTGAGGAAGAATCATTGTATCCGAAACTCGATCAAGAATTAACTGTACCACAAAAAGAAGAAATTATAAAAAAAATTCGTGAAATCGTCTCGTAATACCTGCGTCACCCGAAGGTAAATGGTTCGAATCGCTCCGCTTTTGCCTTACAGATAGGGCAGATCGGTGGTGGGGTTTCTCTTGCACAGAGGTATCCGCATACAGTACATCTCCATACCTTGATGGGCTGTCCTTTTTTCCCTGGTTTGTTGCCGGTAATTGTTTTATCTTTTTTAGTGGGTTTTCCACCCGCAGCGGCAAGAGCAGCATCCATAATTTCATGAGGTCTACGTTCCGGGATCGGTCCCATCTGAGATGGATTCTGTTGTATCTTTTTGTTGACAAACAATCCACAGTAACACATACCAAACTCATCTACATCAGCATCACGGTACTCGCAGGGGCAGATGATATCAACATCGTATTTCTTAATGCCACTGGCAACTCGACAGGGACACGACCCGTACCCATACCGTCCCGTGTTCGTCGCCAGACCATTGATAAGGTCTTTGAAGAGTTGCGTGTCAGGGCAGAGGTAATACCCGTTTTCTTTTGCATTTTTTCTCATTGAATCTATAATCACTTGTTTGGTCATCATTTGCCAAGTTTCTCCTTAATTTCCTTATCGTTGAAGCCGAGAATAACATGTTTTCCTTTATCGATGACGATCGTTGGATACGTACGGTACGGGTTATATTTTTTCACTTCTTCGCTTACCTTAACGATATCGTCTCCTGTGAGTGTATCGACATCGACATACTCATATTCGATATCAAGAGCCTTGAGGAGTTCTTTTGTTTTTTTACACCACCCACAGGTACTGAGGGTAAAGATTTTCACCTGATGTGCTTTTTTCTTCCCAGGAACTACTTCCAGTTTCATTGTTTTCATATTCCACTGGGCTCTAAAAGCTTTATGCTTGTTTGAAAAACTACTTTTAAATATCAAAAACCAATATGATACATGAGGTTGAAGAATGACTGTTGACTATTATCAATGTCAGAGCTGTAAGAAAAAGACAATAGTAACTGATAAGAAAGAAAAACCCTCCTGCTGTGGGAAACCGATGAAGAAAATATCGGTTGATATCTGCCTTCAACCGGATAGCGCTGAACATTCTCGACCGATGGCTGATGATGAACCGTGTGATGATTTCCGCGGTGGAAGTTAAGAAAATGGAGGTGAAACGGTATGGTTAAATGTGATGTATGTAGTTGTGAATTTAAAGAAGAAAAAATAAAACATATTCATGTCAAAGGAAAACCAAAGAAAATCTGTCAAGAATGTGTTGCAGCAATCAAAGGATTTTCATAATCACCTGTTTTTGTTCAAGTGGATGTAGACCCTTCTGTTTCGTGGTCCATCTCCTTCATAGAAGAAAATATGTTGCCATGTCCCTAGTACCAATTTTCCTTTACCGATCAGTACCGTTACCGATGAACCAAGTAGGCTTGCCTTGATGTGTGCGTCACTGTTTCCCTCAGTATGGTTGTAATCGCTTCTTGTTGGTATGAGGTGCTGTAGCGTTTCAATGATGTCTTGTTGAACGCTGGGGTCCGCTCCTTCGTTGATGGTTATCCCTGCGGTCGTATGGGGGACGTACATGATAATATATCCTTCATTGATTTTTTCTTCTTTGACAAGCCTTTCAACATCATCAGTGATATCGATCATCTGGTTTCGTTGGTCAGATGAGATGTGAAGTTCTTTCATCACAGAAATCATCAATGTTTTTCTATTTAAAACGTGATGGTGAGAAAACATTTTTGTACCCTGCCAAGCT